>DASUME010000456.1:0-17717 GCA_036277895.1 Polyangiales bacterium | reverse complement strand
CAGGTAGAAGAAGTCGCGCGGGTCGGGGCGGATGTAGCGCGGCAGCAGCATGCCCATCGCCGTCACCGCCTTGCGCGCGCGCAGCACGTAGCCCGGCAGATCGGCCAGCGAGCCCTCGTAGCGATACGGCTCCTTCTTGCCCGCCTCGAGCCGCCCCTCGCCGGGCGCGAGCACGTTGTAGAGCTCCATGCCCGAGTGACCCGCGTTCATGTCGAGGTGCATCGCGCGTACGCAGCGCGCGCGCAGCAAGGCCGCCCCGAGCGCCTCCGGCGACGACGAGTCGCCCCAGGCGTAGATCATGAACCCGTCACGCGTCGTACAGATCGCGCTGCGCTGGGTCAGCGTCTGCTCGCTGGCCTGCTTCGGCGCGGCGCCCCACCACCAACGCCCCCAGGGATTGAAGTGATCGTCTTCGACCAGGCTGGTCAGGTTCTGCCGGAACGCGATCATGCCCTCCGGGATCTCGGCCACCGCGCGCGCCTCGTCGAAGGCGGTGCGCTTGTCCTTCGGCCCGAGCCACGAGCCCATGCCCACGCGCCCATCTTCGAACACGGCCACCGTCGCGGCCCACGGCTTGGGCGGCAGGTACACCCTGCCCTCGGCCATCATGCCGAACTCGCCGTGCATCGCCTGAAAGCCGCCGTTGAACGCGCCCACCAGGCGCTTGAGCGTCTCGGGCTTGCGCGGGATCGCGCCCTTGCCGGTCTCGCCGGTCGCGCTGACGGGCTCCTCGGTGCCGGCCACGATGTGCAGCTGCACGATGCGCGGATCCCACGTGGTCAGGTATACGCGCGCGAACGAGCGCTCCGGATCGGGGCTCAGGAAGGTCTGGTAGAAGACCGGCTTGCCGCCCGGCATCGTGCGCACGTGCGGGTCGTCGACCAGCGCGCGCCACTTGCCCTCGCCCGCCACCGGATCGCCCGCCGCCATCGGCTCGATCGCGGGTGGTGGCCAGCCGCTCTCGGGGTTCGAGATCGCGAGCCGCTCCACCTTCTCCTGCACCTGCGCCAGCTGCTTGCGCTCGAGGCCGAGCTCCTTGGCGACCTCGGCCGTGTTGTCGACCTCGTTCACGCGGTGGTACGCGCGCTTGGCCTGGTCGCGTACGGCGAACACCCGGTTCTCCAGCCAGGCGATGCGCTCGGGCCCCACGAACGACAGCTCGCGCACGGTGTCGACTAGCCACGGGACCAGCGCGGACACGGCCGGCTTGTGCTGGCGCACCTCGAACAAGCTCGCGCCCTCGGCCACGTCGATGCGCACCGGATCGATCACCGCGCGCTGCCCGTCGACCTCGATCACGAACACCCGGCCCTCGCGGCGCAGCCCGTAGCTCTGGCCGGGCACCGCCAGCGCGTACGAGCGCCGCGCGATGCCCTTCCAGCTGCCGGTGAACTGCAGGTTGGTGATGCCGCGCTGCAGCTGCGCCCCGAGCCCGCGCTCGAGCGGCGCCTCGCCGGCGAGGTCGAGCAGCTCGAAGCCCACCACGCGACCCTGGATCCGGCGCGCGAACATGGCGTACGGCGGCAGCATCACCGGCGTGGTCTCGTCGGCGCTGGAGGTCTGAGTGAGGTTGTGCAGGCGCTTGAGCTCGGCGAGCTGACCGCTGCGGCTGATCACGGCCTCCGCGATGAACACGTCGCCGAGCTCGCCGCTCGGGTGCGCGCGCAACACCAGCCGCGTGACCTCGTTACCGGTGCGCTGCGCACGTACCGCCTTCGCTTCGCCGTCGTCTGCGATCAAGCCGTGCTGGCCGAGCGCGCTCGCGAGCGAGCGGTAGCCGGAGAACAGCACGCCCCCGCACAGCAGCTGCAGCGCGAGCAGGAGCAGCAGGCACAGCACCAGCAAGCGCACGCGCGCCGCGAACGGCGGCCACGCGAACGCGCGCGTGGCGAGCGCGATCGCCTCTGCACTCCACTGCCGCGCGCGTTCCGGTCGATCCGCGACGACTTCTTCAGGCGTACTCACCCCGGACACGGTCCGCCTAGTGTGCCGCGTTTCGAACGCTCGCGGCCAGCATTCCGCGCCTGCGCACCTTAGGCGACAAACGACGAGGCCGCGCGCGTGAGGGCGCCCATCACTTCGTGCGAGACGCGGTGCAGGCGAGCGTCTTCGGTCAGGAAGCGATCGGGGTGCAGCTTGCCGGCGAGCTTGCGCAGTGCGCGCTGCGCGCCGCGTGCATCCGCGTCCGAGGGCAAGTCGAGCAGCGCGCGTGGGCCGACGTTGCGCGCCAGCTCGCGGCGCTTGCGCAGCAACAGCGCGTAGGCATCTTCGCGCTGCGCGGCCGGCGTGGCGAAGCCGAGCGCGAGCAGCAGCGCATGGTCTTCGTGCAGCGACGCGTGCCGGCGACCGGCGCTGGTGAGCGTCAAAGCCAGCCGCGGCGTCTCCGGGAGCTGCGCGGCCATCGCACGCAGCGCGGTCCAGAGCGCATCCGTCAGGCTTACGCCCACGCCGCGCACGGGCACGCCGCGCGTTCGCCGCACGCGCGTCACGGGCATACGCAGCAGCCACTCCAGGCCTCGTGCCCGCTGCAGTGCGAGCGCACGCTGCACCGCAGACCAGGACGTGGCGCCTGCCGCGATCAAGCGCACCCCGATCGGCACGCCGGTGCCGCCCTCACGCAGCGCTCCGGCACGCGCTCCGTCGAGCATCGAGAGCTCACGCAGCAGGTCCCCGAGCGGCGTGAGCGGCACGCCCTCGAGCGCAAACAGCTGCCCGTCGCGCAGCGCGATCCGCACCACACGCCCGCCCTGCTCCAGCCTCAGCTCCTGCTCACGGCGCGTCCCACTCAGCGCAAACAACAACCGCACAAGCGGAGCCGCCCCACGCACGGGGTCCATGCGGGCATTGGATCGCGTTTGCCCCAAAGGGGCAAAAAACCGCCCCTCCGCCACGTTGACGTTGACGTTGACGGCGACGTGAACGGCGACGATCGCTCGGCACACCCACAGGCTTTCTCGGCTATCCCGGGAGATCGTCGCCGTCGCCGACCAGGTCAACGTCAACGTCAACGTGGAGAGGAGAGCGGTCAGTGCAGGTAGCGGGGGTCGCCGATTTCCAGCGCCAGCGTGGAGCGGATATCCGTGTACCGACTCGCCAGCGCCGTCGACGAGATCCCGTAGCGCTTCGCGATCCCCACCTGCGTGATCCCGGTGATCCCGTGCATCACGGAGACCGCGTACTCGAGTGCGGCCGCGTGTACTTCGGGCTTGGCCACCCGCACGTTGGGCCGGCGGGCGCGGTAGTCGCGCCAGACCTGCTCGGCGCGCCCGAGCAGCACGTGCGGCGCGCCGGCGGACTGCATGCCGCGCTCCAGCGCGCGCAGCACGTCTTTGTCGTTGTTCGGCTTCTCTTTCGCCTCGTCGTCGCGACGCGTGCGCGGGTCGCGGCCATGGAACGCCTGGTCGGCGCTGAACAGGTAGCCACCGGGTGCACCGCGGCGGATCCACGACAGCAGCGAGGAGTGGCTCTCGTGCTCCGGCGCGAGATCGAGCGCCTCGCGCGCGAGCGCCTGCGCTTCCTCGAGCTCACCGATGCGCGCCAGGCAGTGCGCGAGCGAGGCCGTCACTTCGTCTTCCATCGGGTGCGCGTCGTGGGCCCAGCGCAGGTGCAGCACCGCGACCTCGGGCAGGTTCAGCGCGACGTCGAGCAGGTGACCGAGGTTGTGGTGGTACCACGCGTTGCTCGGGTCGAGCGCGAGCGCACGCTCGTAGTGGAACACCGCCGAGTCGAAGTTGCCGAGCAGCGCCTGGCACAACCCCATCAGCGCGTGCGCCGTGTCGTCGCCGCTGCCGCTCTTCAACACGCGCCGCAGGTGCAGCGCCGCGCGCCACGGCTGCTCTTGCAGCAGCAGCTCCGCCATGTGGCGATGCCCGTACACGAACAGCTCGCCGTGATCGGGAGCCTGCGAGAGCAGACGATCCAGCAGCGGCATGATCTCCGCGCGCGGACGCTCGCGTCGCAACGCATCGTCGATGCGTGTTCGCAGGCGGTCGAGCTCGCTCGGGTCCTTGGCCTTCATGCTCGCTTTCCCCCGAACCCTGTCACCCATCCGCAAGTGACGCCACCTGCCAATGCGGGTTGGAGTCCTCGTGGGTCCATCGACCACGCGAGCCTACCGCGCATGGGAGACACGACCGCAACATTTTTTCGCGCGCCGTCCGCGCAAAGGGGGCGCTCAACCATGCTTCTGCACGATGGCGAGCAAGAAGCCCGCGAAGTAGCGCAAGGGAGAGTACACGCTCGCGCGCTCGGCACGCGCGAAGGCGTCCCGCACCAGCGGGATCTTGTGTACGAAGGCGGCGGGCGTGACGACGCGGATGCCGCGATACTCCACGAGACGGGCGTTGCTCGGCAAGAGTTTCGGAATCGTAAACGGCGTGTCCCAGCGCGTATAAACGTCCGCCTCGGTGCGGTCCGCGCTGATCTGGCCGGGGCCAGCCAGGCGCTTGGCCGCGTAGCGCAAGCTCCACGGGTTGTAGAACTCGAGCGCCAGCATTCCGCCCGGGCGCGTGACGCGTACCAGCTCACGCAAGGCGTCCGTGATCTGCGGCACATGCGCGAGCACCTTGAAGCTGCACACGAAGTCGAAGCTGTCGTCGCGGAACGGCACCTCGGTCACGCTGCCGAGCGCGACGGACAGCCCGCGCTGCTCCGCGCGCTGCACCATGCCGAGCGAGAGATCGAAGCCGTGCGCCTCGCGCGCCACACCCTGCAGCCGTGACAGGACGAGGCCGGTGCCGCAGCCCGCTTCGAGCACACGCTTGCCGCGCGCGAGATCCTCCACGGCACCGATCTCGAGCCGATCGATCAGCGCGTGGTAACCGCCGCCGCGCTCGCGCTCGTACCAACCGCTGAAGTCGTCGTAGTAGACGCGGTTGTTGGCGCTCGAGTCGGGTTGCGGTGCTGGCATTTCGCCGCCCACGTACGACCTCCGCCGCGCTTGCGCAAGGCTCACACCAAGCCGTCGTAGAGCGCTTCGTAGGCCGCGGCCATCGTGGTGTAGCTGTACTGCGCCAGCACCCGCGCGCGCGCCGCGCTTCCGAGCTGCGCACGCGCCTCGTCGTCCGCCAACAATCGCTGCAGCGTCGCTGCCAGCGCCTCGCCCTTCACGTCCACTGCGCAGGCGGCATCCCCCTCGGTCAGCTCCGCGGCCGCGCTGTCCGTCGCGACGATCACCGCACGCTCGAGCGACATCGCCTCGAGCAGCACGAGCGGGTAGTCCATCTTGGCGTAGAGGTCGCGTGAAGGCAGCGCCACCACGTCGGCCGTCGCGAGCAGGTCGTGGATGCGCGCGGTCTCCCCGACGAAGCGGAAGCGTGCGCCCAAGCCGTGCGCGGCGATGCGCCTCTGCAGCGTGCGCTCCTCCTCGCGTGCGCTCGCCGTCTTGGTGCGGCACGCCATCACGAACAGCACGTCCGGCAGTGCGCGCGCGGCCTCGATCATCAGGTGTGCACCCTCACCGAACTCGAGATCGCCCGGGTAGACGACCAGCGGCGCCGACGCGGGCAAGCCAAGCGAGGCGCGCGCCACCTGGCGCGGTGCGAGCGGCTCGATCGCGGGCGCGATGCGCGCGAGCCGTTCGGGCGCGAGGCCCGCCTCCAGGAACCGCCGCTCGGTGTGGCGCGACAACACCACGTTGCGGTCCGCGAACAACAGCGGCACCAGCGCGCGTGGCTCGCGCGGAGCACTCGAGATCGTGTGCAGCGTACGCTTTCGGCGCAGCCGCTTGGCGAGCCCACCGGCCGCGCAGCTGCGCGGATTGGGCGCGAAGAAGAAGTGCCACAAGCTCGCCCCGCGCGCCGTCAGCAGGTGCGCGAACACCCTCGCCTGATCGCTGAGCGCGGGCGCGAACCCGACCCCACCGCGGTACACGTGCGCGAGCCGGGCCTGCGGCACGCCGGGGTCGACGTCCCCCACCATTAGCGTGGGCCGGTGGCGCGTCATGCCGCGCGCGAGGTCCCGCACCAAATTCTTCCCGCTGTCATTCCAGGGTGGCGCAAGCGCCTTCGACACCATCAACACATCGGCCACGGCGCGCCCTTACCACGCGGAAGAGGCAAAGCGAGCGTGCCCGTACTAGGCTAAGCGCCCAAGGGATAAGGAGGCGTCATGCCGAGCGAACGACCAGCCGAACCTGACGCAACCACTGGGAGCGCACCGGGCGAGAGCGAGTTCCCGAGCTCGCCGCCGCCGAGCGACGCGCCACCCGGCGAGAAGCGCGGCCGCTTCGAGCGGCGGCTGCCCAACCTGATCCGACGCGGCATCGAGAAGAGCATCGAGGCCGGCCTGTACACGTTCGAGAAGAGCATGGAGACCGGGCGCGAGACCACGGACGCCGTGCGCGAGGCGTTCAGCGACGTGAAGATCCCGGACGTCGCCAGTGCGGTCGGCAAGGCGCTCACCGAGGCCAAGCTGCCGCGTGAGATCGCAGGCGCCGTGCTCGGCCAGCTCGACGAGACCAAGAACGACGTCGTGCGCATCATCGCGCGCGAAGTGCGCGACTTCCTGGAGGCGACGGATCTGGCCGGCGAGATCAAGGCCGCGCTGACCGCGATCTCGTTCGAGATCCGCACCGAGGTGCGCTTCATCCCGAACGACGCCGGCACCGGCGTGCGGCCGCAGGTGCGCGCCCGCAGCGGCGTCAAGCGCACCGGCAGCAGCCGCCGTCGCCGTACGCGCGGCGAGACCGAGCCCGAAGACGACGAGGAGTAGAGCTACTTGCGCGCGATCGTGATCGTCGTGATCGCGACCGTGGGCTCGGGGCGCTCCATCATCGGGTTCTTGCGCGGCGCGCGTGCGATCTTCGAGATCACGCCCAGCGGCTTGCACTCGCCGAAGATGCTGTAGCTCTTCATCTGGGTCAGGTGCGGCGCTGCCGCATCGGTGATGAAGAACTGCCCGCTGTTGGTGTTCGGGCCGCGGTTGGCCATGCACAAGAGGCCCGCGCGATCGTGCGACAGCCCGGGCGCGAGCTCATCGTCGATCACGTAGCCGAGCTCGCCGCTGCCGTCGCCGAGCACGTCGCCGCCCTGGATCATGAAGCCCGCGATCGCACGGTGGAAGCTGGTGTTGTCGTAGGCCGGGCGCGTGACCCACGCCGCCTGGCGCGCATCCCACCAGGGCCGCAGCCCGCGCGCGAGACCGACGAAGTTGGCGACCGTGTTGGGCGCCTTGTCGTCGAACAGCTTGCACGTGATCGTGCCCAGCGCGGTCTCGATCGTGGCCTCGAGCTTGCCCTTCTCGGGCAGCCCATCCAGCGCCTCCGACAGCGTGAACTTGCCGCCCTTGGGATCCGGCGAGGTCGGCGAGCGCGTGATCGACACCGGCATGTCCAGCATCGACGGAGGAGCCTCCGGGGGCGGGGGCACCTTCACCGGCTCCTGCGCTTGCACCGCGACCGGCGCCGGCTCTTCTTTCACGGGCGCGCGGTTCTCGAAGTGCGGCTCGGCCTTGCGCGCGCAGCCCACCAACCCGATCAGCAAAACCAGACGAACGTTCATGGCAGTTGGATTCCCGAAGGCGGCGTGAAGCGAACCTCGGTACCCTCACCGAGGCCGTTGCGGGCCGCCGCGCCCGCGTTCAGCTCGAGCACGTACTGCGACATCTTGGGCACCGAGCGCGAGTCATCGGTGAGCGGGCGCGCGTTCTCCACGATGCCGACCACCTTCCAGTCCGCGTCGATGAACAGCATGTCGAGCGGGATCAGCGTGTTGTGCATCCAGAACGCGTTGTGGCGCTCGGTCGGAAACAGGAACAGCATGCCCTCGTCGTCTCGCATCGACTCGCGGAACATCAGGCCCATCTGGCGCTGGCTGTCCGTGGCCGCGACCTCGGCGTCGACCGTCATCGGCGCGCGCGGGGGCGTCTCCAGCACCACCTTGCCCACCGGCAGCTTGGGCTGCGGATCACCGAGCTTCTTCTTCGGCTGTGGCGCCGCCGCGGCAGGCTCGGCAGCGGGCCCGGGAGCGGCGCTGGTGGGCGCGTTGCCCGTCGAGCAGGCGAGGCAGAAGGTGAGCGCGAAGACGCGCGCCGTTCTCATGGGCCCAGCGCTACCACTAGAGCCGAAGCGCGTCGAGAAACCGTTGCTATGCTCGCGCAGTCATGACTGAACACGCAGGTCACGTGTCGTTGTTGGGCGCTGGCCCGGGTGATCCCGAGCTGATCACGGTGCGCGCCCTGCGCAAGCTGGAGCGGGCGGACGTCGTGCTCTACGACGCGCTCGTGCACCCGCGCCTGCTGGAGCACGTCAAGCCCGGTGCGGAGCTGGTCTTCGTGGGCAAGCGCGCCGGCCGCGCCAGCGAGCGCCAGTCGAGCATCAACGAGCGCTTGGTCGAGGCGGCCAGGAAGGGCGGCCTGGTGGTGCGCCTCAAGGGCGGCGATCCGTATCTGTTCGGTCGCGGCTCCGAAGAGGCGGAGGCGCTCGCGGCCGCGGGCATCCCGTTCGACGTCGTGCCCGGCGTCGCCTCGCCGATGGCGGCCTCCGCGTTCACCGGCATCTCGCTCACCCACCGCAGCCTCGCCAGCAGCGTGGCCTACGTGACCGCGACCGAGTCGGTGGAGAAAGACTCCACCGCGCACGAGTGGCATAAGCTGGCCACTGCGACCGGCACACTCGTCTTCTTCATGGGACTGCGCAAGCTGGACTCGCTGATGGCCCTGCTGATGGAGCACGGTCGCCGGCCCGACGAGGGCGCTGCCGTGGTGTCGAACGCGTCGTTGCCCAACCAGCGCACCGTGATCGGCACCGTGAGCACGATCGCGGAGAAGACGCGCGAGGCCGGCGTCGAGATGCCCGCGCTCACGATCGTGGGCCCGGTGGTGTCGCTGCACGCGCAGCTGGCCTGGTTCGAGCGCCAGCCGCTGTTCGGCAAGCGCGTGCTGATCACGCGCCCCGAGGGCCAGAGCGACGAGATGGCGCAAGACCTGCGCGATCGGGGCGCAGACCCGGTCGAGCTGCCCACCGTGCAGATCGTGCCGCCGAGCGACCCGCAGCGCTTCGCGGCGGCCGTGCTGCGCGCGGGCGACTACGACTGGACCGTGTTCACCAGTGTCAACGGCGTCGATGCCTTCTTCGACGTACTGCGCGCACATGACAAGGACGCCCGCGTGCTCGGTGGCGTGCGCGTGGCCGCGATCGGTCCCGCCACCCGGGCCGCGCTGGCCAGGTACGGCGTGCGCGCGGACGTGATGCCCGACGAGTACCGCGGCGAGGCCGTGTATTCGGTCATGCAGGCGCAAGGCTCGCTGCGCGGCCAGAAGGTGCTGATCGCGCGTGCGGAGGTCGCGCGCGAGACGCTGCCTCAGCTGTTGCGCGAGGCCGGCGCCACGGTGGACGTGGTGCCGGCGTATCGGACCCTGCCCGCGGACGCGGCACGATTTGCCGAGATCCGCGCGCTGTTGGAGGCGCACGCTCTGCACGCGGTGGCCTTTACTTCGTCATCGACCGTACAGCGCCTGGTCGAGGGCCTGGGCGACGCGGCCCTGCTGCAAGGCCTGGTGATCGCGGCGATCGGCCCGATCACGGCCGGCACGGCCCAGGAGCTCGGCCTGCCCGCTCAGGTGGTCGCCGAGGAGTACACCGCACCCGGGCTGGTGCGCGCGCTGGAGGCCCATTTCGCGTGAACGATGACCGCGGCCCCGAGCTGGCGCGCTTCGAGGCCAGTCGAAGCGATCAGCGCGCGCTGGCGCTGTTACGCGGCGTCACCGGCGTGCTCGCGCTGCTCGGTTCGGTCGCGACGCTGCTCGGAAAGCTACCGATTCCGGCATTTCTGGTCGCCCTGCTCGGGCTCGTCATGTCGGCCGTCTGGCTCGGGCGGGCCCGCAAGCTCTGGCGCGGGGCAGGTACGGCAAAACTAGCGGCCCTGGTCATCTACCGCTCCGGCATCACCGTGAACGACGCCTTCCTTCCTTTCGAGCAGGTTACGACCTTCGAGGTGGACGAGGAGCGGGTCGACGTGAAGGCCAGCCTGACCAATGGCGACACCCTGCGGATCGAGCCCCAATATCAGGGGGTTGATATCTACACGCTCGTGCGCACCTTGCAGCACGCGCTCGGAGCTAGCCGAGGTCTGGAGTAGTCGCGCTGCGTGTGACCGGCCTCTCGATTGGCGAGCCAGGCACCGGTAGCGGTAGACTGGGCCGGGATGACGAGTCGCTTGCGCGGAGTGGCTCGGGGAGAGGACGATGTCTCCGAAGTTCGACCACGATGAAAGCGTGGTCACCGAGTCCAAGACTCGGGAAGAGCTCAAGCGCCCCGCCTTGTACAAGGTGCTGGTGCACAACGACAACTACACCACGCGTGAGTTCGTCGTCGAAGTGCTGCGCGCGGTCTTCCACCACAACGAGACGACGGCCACCCGGATCATGTTGCACGTGCACCACCAAGGCGTCGGGGTCGCTGGCGTCTACCCCTTTGAAGTCGCCGAGATGAAATCTCGCAAGACCGAGGAGCTCGCGCGCGAGCACGAGTTCCCACTCAGGCTCACCCTGGAACCGGAGGACGACTGATCCATGGCACAGCCCCCCATGATCACCCGCGCGCTGCAGATCGCGCTGCGTAACGCCTTCGAAGAGGCGGCGCGCTACAGGCACGAATACGTGACCCTGGAGCACTTGCTCAACTCGCTGGTCGACGACCGGCGCACTGGCCACGCGTTGACCGCGTGCGGCGCGGACCTGCGCAAGCTGCGCAAGCAGCTCGAGAAGTTCCTGAGCGAAGAGGTCGAGAAGCTGCCCGACGACGTCGAGGTGCCGCCGCAGCAGACGCTCAGCGTCGAGCGCGTGCTGCGCCGCGCCGCCATCCACGTGATGAGCAGCGAGCAAGAAGCCATCGACGGCACCGCGGTGCTGATCGAGATCTTCGAGGAGCCCGAGTCGTACGCGGTGTACGTGCTCAAGAAGGCCGGCGTCACCCAGTTCGACCTCAAGCAGTACATCTCGCACGGCATCGTGCCGGGCATGAACGAGATCGAGCTTCGCCCCCAGCGCGACGCCGAGTCGGGCGGCGATGACGAGGACGAGGAGGCCGCCGCGCCCTCGCCCAAGAGCCCGCTCGAGCAGTTCACCACCGATCTGGTCGCCGAGGCCGAGGCCGGCCGCATCGATCCGCTGATCGGCCGCGACAAGGAGCTGGAGCGCACCATCCAGGTGCTCTGCCGCCGACGCAAGAACAACCCCATCTTCGTGGGCGACCCGGGCGTGGGCAAGACCGCGATCGCGGAGGGCCTCGCGCTGCGCATCCATCAGGGCAAGGTGCCCGAGGTGCTCAAGGACGCCGAGGTCTACTCGCTCGACATGGGCGCGCTGGTCGCGGGCACCAAGTTCCGCGGTCAGTTCGAGGAACGCCTCAAGGGCGTGATCAAGGCGCTGACCGAGAAGCCGCACTCGATCCTGTTCATCGACGAGATCCACACCATCGTCGGCGCCGGCGCCACCAGCGGCGGCACGATGGACGCGTCGAACATCCTCAAGCCCGCGCTCGCGGCGGGCAAGCTGCGCTGCATCGGCAGCACCACCTACCAGGAGTTCCGCAGCGCGATCGAGCGCGACCGTGCGCTCGCGCGCCGGTTCCAGAAGATCGACGTCGGCGAGCCCAGCGTCGAGGACACGATCGAGATCCTCAAGGGGCTCAAGGGCCGCTACGAGGAGCACCACAAGGTCACGTACACGGACCAGGCGATCGAGGCCGCGGCCAAGCTCGCCAACGTGCACATCAACGAGCGCATGCTGCCGGACAAGGCGATCGACGTGATCGACGAGGCCGGCGCACGCGAGCGCCTGAAGCCCGAGGCCGAGCGCACCAACATCGTCGACGACGAGGCGATCGAGCGGGTGGTCAGCCACATGGCGGGCGTGCCGATCAAGCGCGTGTCCACCAGCGAGAAGGACCGCCTGAAGCACCTGGAGGCCGAGCTGCGCGGGCAGATCTTCGGCCAGGACGAGGCGCTGCACTCGATCGTGTCCGCGATCAAGCTGTCGCGTGCGGGGCTCCGCGCCTCGGACAAGCCGATTGGCTCGTTCCTGTTCTCCGGCCCCACCGGCGTCGGAAAGACGGAGCTGGCCAAGCAGCTCGCCAACGCGCTCGGCGTGCCGTTCCTGCGCTACGACATGAGCGAGTACGGCGAGCGCCACACGGTCTCGCGCCTGATCGGTGCACCACCCGGCTACGTGGGCTTTGACCAGGGCGGACTGCTCACCGACGACATCCGCAAGCATCCGCACGCCGTGCTGGTGCTCGACGAGATCGAGAAGGCGCACCCCGATCTGTTCAACCTGCTCCTGCAGGTGATGGATCACGCCACGCTGACCGACAACAACGGTCGCAAGGCCGACTTCCGCAACGTGGTGCTGATCCTGACCACGAACGCAGGCGCGCAGGAGATGGCGCGCAAGTCGGTCGGCTTCGACAAGAGCGAGTTCGACGGCAGCCCCGATGCGTCGCAGGCGCGGCGCGCGATCGAGCGCACGTTCACCCCCGAGTTCCGCAACCGGCTCGACGGCTGGGTGCTGTTCTCCAGCCTGTCTCGCGAGGTGATCCTGAAGGTGGTCGACAAGGAAGTCGCGCGGCTGCAGAAGACGCTCGACGAGAAGAAGATCACCGTCACGCTCACCACCGCGGCGCGCGAGTGGCTCGCCGAGCACGGATACAAGCCGGAGTTCGGCGCACGCCCGATGGCGCGCCTGGTCGAGAGCTCGATCAAGCGTCCGCTCGCGGAGGCGCTGCTGTTCGGCGACCTCAAGGAAGGCACCAAGGTCACCGTCGACCGTGCCGGCGACGAGCTCGCGCTCGACTACGCAGCCTGAACACAGCGCAATCAAAGCGCGCGCTTGCACGAGCTGCAGGCGCGCGCGATTCTTTTCGGGCTGATGCCGATCCACTTGCTCACGGACGAGCTGCGTTTTCCTCCTCCGGAGCAAGCGTCGGCCGAGGGCATCGTGGCGGTCGGCGGCGACTTTCGGCCGGAGCGGCTGCTGCTCGGCTACGCGCAGGGCATCTTCCCCTGGCCGAGCGAGGGCCTGCCGTTGCTCTGGTTCTCGCCCGACCCGCGCTTCGTGCTCACACCCGACGACGCGCACATCCCGCGCTCGCTGAAGAAGAAGCTCAAGCGCGAGCCGTTCACGATCCGCTTCGACACCGCGTTCGGCGAGGTGATCCGCAACTGCGCCGAGGCGCGCCGTCCGGGCCAGCGCGGCACGTGGATCATCGACGACCTGATCGACGGCTACGAGCGCCTGCACCGGCTCGGCTACGCGCACAGCATCGAGGCCTGGAACGGCGATCGGCTCGTGGGCGGCCTCTACGGCGTGGGCCTCGGCCGCATGTTCTTCGGCGAGTCGATGTTCGCGCTCGAGGCCGACGCCTCCAAGTGCGCGTTCGCGATGTTGGTCGCGCAGCTGCGCGCCTGGGGCTTCGGGCTGATCGACTGCCAGGTCCACACCGAGCACCTGGAGCGCTTCGGCGCCGAGGAGTGGCCGCGCGACCAGTTCCTCGCCGTGCTGCGCAACCTGGTAGGCATGGAGACCCGCCGCGGCCCCTGGCAGCTCGAGCTCAGCATCGACCAGGCGCTGGCATGGCTGTAAGAGCGCTGCGATCTTCGCGACCGTTCGCGCGACCTACGGCGTGAGCAGCGGCGCGAGCTGCTGCACCACGCGGTCGAACGCCGGCGCATAGCTCTCGCTGCAGATCGAGGCGAGCACGGACTGCGCGCCGAACGCCTGCGCGGTCTGCACGATGCGACGCGCCGGGAACGCACCATCCGTTCGGCCATCGTTGATCCGCTCGCATGCGGCGCGCGGAAAGCCCCTCTTTTGCGGGTCTTCCTCGAACTGCATCGCGGGCAGCGCGAGGATCGCGTCGTGGTCGAGGCCCTGCGCGATCGCGTCCTCCGGCACGCCGGTGATGGCCGCGAACACGACGCGCTCCGGGTGCCCCGGCTTGAGCGAGCGTAGGCCCTGCAGGTAGCGCTCGACCGGCGGCAGCAGCTCTGACTCGTCGCCGTGGGCCCCGCAACGGAGGTTAAGATTGCCCCACTGCTCTTCGCTCTCGGGCTGCAGGCTGAACAGCGCCGTGCCAGCTTGGGTGACCGAGCAGTCGTCCTCGTCGGTCAGCACGACGACCACCAGCGCCGCGGCCTCGCGCACGAAGCCCTGGTTGGCGCGATCGCCCTGGCCCTGGCTGCCGCCGACGAACGAGCGCTCCCCGCTGGGCGCCAACGCCTTCCAGGCCGCCTCGAGCGGCTGCTCGAACGGGCAGCCGCGCACGCCGAGCCGCGCGGCACACACGAACGCCGCGCTGTCGCCCACGCCCGCGCTGAACTCCTGGTAGCGAGGCACGTTGCTCAGGCTGCAGCTCGGATCGGGCGGGATCACGACGTCACCCTTCTTGTAGCCCTCGAACTCGGAGGCCGACTGCGCGACCACACCCGCGACCGCGACCTCCGTGCTCGCCTGGAGCACGCCGTCGTCACCCAGCGCGAGGCACGACTTGACCGCGTCCTGGACGCTCGACGGGGCGTCGGGCATACCGCCGACGTTGGTAGACACCACGCCGAGGTGCAGCGACGCGACCGGCGTGAACGGGCGCAGCGGGGCGTTTACCGGCCGCTCCCGGCCGAAGTACGGATCGCCCGTGACCAGCACGCCGACCATGCGCGGGATCTCGCGCGCGAGCTTGGCCTGCTCGGTCGCCATCGAGCCCGAGTTGTCGATCACGAACAACACGTCGAGCGACGCGCGCGTCAGCGGCGCGCTGGCATCCACGCTCACGCTGGCATCCGTGCCGGCGTCCTCGGGCGCGGCAAGCGTTGCGTCGAGCATGGCCTGCGCCGCGTCGATCATCTTCGCCGGCTCGCCGATCGGCGCGGCGTCTCCGACGGCGGCCGCGTCGCGCTCGGGCACGGGCAGCTCGGGTTCGTCGGCGTCATCTCCACACGCGGTCCACAGCGCGAGCGCACACGCCGCCATTCTGAGTCGATGCATCATTCCCTCCGTGTAGCGGGGGAACACGCGGCGCGAAACCCAATGTTCGCGCTCTCACCCTGATCACGGACCCATCAGCGAAGCGATCGCGTTCACCGTCGCGTCGACGACGGACGCGTACTCCTCGGCGCAGATCGACTCGACGAGGGCGTTGGGGAACAGCTTGGCCGCGCGCACCAGCCGGCGCGCCGGATACGCCTTGTCGCCCTTGGCACTGGTGCAGCTCACGCGCGGGAAGCCCTGCTGCTGTGGGTCCTCGGCGTTCACCATCGACGGGTCCGCCAGCACGTCATCGAAGCTGCGGCTGCGCGCGTCGAGCGGCAGGCCGGCGATCGCGGTGAACACCACGCGCTCCGGGTGCCCCGGCTTCAGCCCGAGCAGGCCGTCGCGGTAGCGCTCCACCGCGCGCACGAGGTTCCCATCCGTCTCGTTGTTCATGCAGCGTAGGTTGAGGTTGCCGTATTCGGCCTGGGCGTCGCCTTGGAGCGAGAACATCGCCTTGCCCTCGTCGGTGATCGAGCAGTCGTCCTCGTCCGTCAACAGCACCACCGCGAGCGCCGCGCCGGGACGCAAGAAGCCTGCGTTGAAGACGTCGCCGTTGCCGCGCGTGCCGTTCAAGAAGGTGTGCAGGTCGTCGCGCACGTTCGAGGGCGCCAGCGCGCTCCACATCGACTCCAGTGGCTGCTCGAACGGGCAGCCGCGCACGCCGACGCGCGCGGCACAGCGGAAGGCGTGCGCGGCCGCGCTCGGGTCGGAGCCTGCTTCGAAGGCCTGGTAGCGCGGCAAGCCCGCGAGGTCGCAGCTCGGATCGGGCGGCAACACCACGGCACCCGCGCCATAGCCCTCGAACTCGCTCTGCGTCGTCGCGATCACGCCCTGCGTCGCGATCGCGGCACTGCTCAGCAGCTTGCCGGAGTCGCCGGTGTTGGCGCAGGAGCGGATCGCCGCCTGCGAGTTGCTGGGAAGCTCGTCGACGCCGCCGAAGTTGGTGCTGACCACGCCGAGGTGCAGCGAGCGCACGGGCGTGAAGCGGCGCGACTTCTCGTCGAGGCCGGGCGGCACGTCTTTCTCGCGCGTCGCGTAGCGATCGCCGCTGGTCAGCACCGCCACCATGCGCGGGATCTCTTGCGCCAGCTTCAGCTGCTCGCTCGCCATCGAGCCCGAGTTGTCGATCACGAACAGCACATCGAGCGTCGCCTGATCGAGCGCCGAGAGCTGCGTGTCGACCGCTGCGTCCGCGACCAACGTGACCTCGTCGTCCTCAGGACAGCCCGTGAGCATCAGCGCGGCCAGGCAAAACTTCAGCGACCTCATCGTTCCTCCGGGTGCGTGCCCCACTCTGTGCAGGCAGCGACGCGCGCGGCTCGGAGAAACTTCGCCGGGTCACCCTGAATGATGCTCAGACTGGATCCGAGCGCACGATCAGCGCCGAGATGTCCGCCGCCAGTGCGGGCAGAGGCACCACACCAAACGCGTAGTAGCGGCCGAACTGGAAGAACTCGCCGGTGAAGCCGCCCGGGCTGCGCGCGAGGCCTTCGGCCCGCTGCTGGGCGTTGGGCAGCATGGTGTCGAGATCGGGCGGCGTGCCGAAGTGGTGCAGCTTGTCGCCGCGCACCAGGTAGACCCACACGATGGCGCCCTTCTCCGAGACGTGATCGAGCTGCAGCTGCTTGGTGAGCCGCTGCGCGAAGCGCCACAGCGGGATGCCCGCGAGCGCCGCGCCCACCGTGGCGCCACCCCGGTTCGATGCGCCCGCGAACAGCAGCGAGACCGAGCCGTCGGCGCCCTCCTCCAGCGGTGGGAACTGGTCGATCGCGTAGCCAGCCTTGCCCGCCAGCGCGTCGCGCACGACCGCGAACTGGTCGCCGAGGTTGATGCCCGTCATGCGGTCGCGATCTTCCTTGGCGTCGGTCGCGAGCACCACGCCGCTCGGCTCCACCGCGGCGGTGAACGTGCGCGCGGAGACGATCAGCTCCGGGATGCCGCGCGGCGGCTTGGTCAGCAGCCGCAGCGCCGTGCGCATCTGCGAGGCACGCGCCTTCGGGTCCGGCGTCGCGAAGCCCGGCGCGATGCGCCCGCCCGCTTCCTTCACGCCCTTGATGTGGTTCGCGATGTCGGTGCGCACGATCTTGCGCACCTCCGCGGCGTGCACCTCGCGCAGCACCTTGCGCGCGTTGGCGGCGCCCGCATCTCCACAGGCGAACATCGTCAGGAGCAGCAAACAGAAAACCCGCATGATGATCCGACCATAGATCACCGTGCGGGTTCCGCGTACTTCAGGAATGGCTCAACGCGCGCAGAAGCCTTCGTAGTCGATGTACTCGTGGATGGTGGGGTTCGGGCCGCACACCGGGCAGGTCTTGTCCTTGCGCAGCTTGAGCGTCCGGAACGTCATCTTGAGCGAGTCGTAGGTGAGCAGCCGGCCGACCAGCGGATCTCCCTCGCCGAGCACGATCTTGATCGCCTCGGTGGCCTGCACCACGCCGATGATGCCCGGCAGCACGCCGAGCACACCGGCCTCGGCGCACGACGGCGCCAGGTGCGCGGGCGGCGGCTCCGGGTAGAGGCAGCGGTAGCAGGGGCCCTTCTCCGAATCGAAGGTCGTGACCTGGCCATCGAAGCGGAAGATGGAGCCGTGCACCACCGGGATCTTCTTCCAGACGGTGGCGTCGTTGAGCAGGTAGCGCGACGGGAAGTTGTCGGCGCCGTCGACGATCACGTCGTAGCCGTCGATCAGGTCG
>DASUME010000455.1:0-6874 GCA_036277895.1 Polyangiales bacterium | reverse complement strand
GCATCGTCAGCACCGCGCCGACCAGCGTCATGCGGCCGGTCTCGTTCACGGTCGCGAGCGCGCGCTCGAACAGCTGGCGCGCGCGCTCGAACTCGCCCTGATCGCCCGCGATCATGCCCTGGTAGGCGAGCGTGTAGCCGTAGCCGCCGCCGACCAGCGCGCTCACGCGCTGACGTGTGCCGAGGTCTTGCTGGAGCGCGGCCTGCGCCTCGTCGTGGCGCGCGGCCATCGCGTAGCTGTAGCCGAGGTTGCCGCGGATCTGCGCGCTGAACAGGTCGTCGCGCAGCTTCTGCGCTTCGTCGAGTGCGTCTTGATACAGCCCGACCGCACGCTGCTGATCGCCGACCACGTGCGCGAGCCACGCCATCCAGCACAGACAACGCACGGCCGCCCGCGGATCGTCGGACGCACGCGTCCAGTGCAGCGACTGCTCGAGCACGGCGAGCTGCTCGCGCGCGGGGTTGAACACGCAGCAGGCCGCCCACTTCAGGCTCAGCTGCACACGCCGCCGCTGCTGCTCGCGCGTGAGCTCGGACTGGTCGAGGCCTTCGATCGCGCTGCGGTAGTGCCTCATCGCGCGCTGCAGGGAGAACGCGCGCATGGCGTGGTCGGCAGCGCGCTCGGCGTAGAGCACGGCCTTGTCGAGCGAGGGGCTGGCGCCGAAGTGGTGGGCGAGCTGGTCGTACCAGGGTGCGAGCGGCCGGCGTTGTTCGATCGCGCAGCCGATGCGCTCGTGGTGCGCGCGGCGGTCGTCGCGCGGCAGGTCTGCGTACGCGACCTCGCGCGTGATCGCGTGCTTGAAGCGGAAGCGCGCGCTGTCGCCCTTGTGCGCGCGATAGATCAGGCCGCTGAGCTCGAGCTGCGCGAGCTGGCGTTCGAGCCGCGCGATCAGCTCGGCGGGCTCGCCCTGGACGTAGTCGCTCAGCCGGTCGCTCGCGCGCGCGAGGATCAGCAGCAGATCCTCCGAGAACTCGCTGCCGAGCACCGATGCCAGGCGGAGCAGCTCCTTGTCGGCGGCGCGCAGCCGATCGATACGCGCGCGAACCATCGCCTGTACGCTGTTGGGTGTGGTCAGCTGCGCGACCGGGCAGGTGAGCAGCACGCCGGCGCCGCGCTGCGCGATCGCGCCGGTCTCGATCAGGCTGCGGCAGGTCTCCTCGATGAAGAACGGGTTGCCCTGCGTGGTGTCGTGGATGTGGCTGATCAGCTCATCCGGGACGTAGGCGGCCTCGAGCGCGAGCGCGGCCATCTCGGCGGTCTGCGTGCGGTCGAGCGGCGCGAGCTCCAGCGAGAGCGTGCTGACGAGGCTCTCGGTGGGTAGCTCCGCGGTGCGGTAGTTGACCGCGAACAGCACGCGCTGCGGAGCGAGCCGCACGACGAGCTGGCGCAGGGCGGCGCTGGAGGCCTCGTCGGCCCAGTGCCAGTCCTCCAGGATCACCAGCGCGAGCCGCTCCCTCGCGAGCGCGCCGAGCAGCGTGGCGAGCGCTTCCACGATCGCCTCGCGCAGGCGCTCGCCGCTGAGCGCGAGCGTGCTGTTCTCGCGGCCGAGCAGGTACGCGAACACCGGCAGGTGCGGCGCGAGCTCTTCGCCGTAGCCGAGCAGGGCGTTCACGTCTTGATCGTCGCCGAGCTCCTCGATCAGCTTCTGCAGCGCGTCGACGAACGGATGATACGCGGGCGCTTCCGCGAGTGCGGTGCAGCGGCCGACGAGCTGCGCGGGGATGCGCGCGAGCACGCTGCGCACGCGCTTGCGCGCCTCGTAGAACAGGCGCGTCTTGCCCATGCCGGGCGCGCCCGCGACGGCGAGGCAGGCGCCGTGGCCCTGCTCGACGCTGTGCGCGAGCGCCATCATGCGCGCGAGCTCGGCGTCGCGGCCGACGTAGTCGGTGAGGCCGCGGCGGAGCGCGGTGTCGAAGGTGTTCTGGGCGCTGCTCGGCTTGAGCACCCGCGCGGGCTGCACCACCTGGGTCATGCCGCGCGGCACGAACGACTCCACCGGCTCGACGTCGAAGAACGGGCCCACCTGCAGGATGGTGCGCGGGCCGAGCAGGATCTCGTCCGGGCCGGCCTGCGAGCGCAGGCGCGCGGCGAGGTTCACGGGCTCGCCGATCACGTCGTAGACGCCGGAGCGAAAGTCGCGCGCGCGCGCGAGCACGAGGCCGGTCTCGATGCCGGTGTGCAGCAGCACGGGGCGGGTGCCGCTCAGCGCGATGCCGCGCGCGCGCTCGTGCAGGAGCAGCGCTGCGGTGACCGCACGCCGGGCGTCGTCTTCGTGGCTCTGGCGCACGCCGAACAGCGCGACGATCTCGTCGCCGACGAACTGGTTGACGACGCCGCCGCACGCCTCGATGACGTTGCTCGCGGTCTCCTTGAGCTGCTCGAGCACACGCGCGACGTCTTCCGGGTCTTCGTCGCCGATGAACGCCGAATACCCGCACATGTCTACGAACAACACCGTCGCAACGCGCCGCTCATCGAACGTCTTCATCGGACCCTCGGCCCGGCCGCACCGCGCGGCCCGGGCCCAAGGGATACCGGCTCAGGCACCCTGGGCGCAAGTGGGCTGGCGGGGGGGTGCGGCTGCGCGCTGTGAGGCGCCTCGCTGGACGTCGCTCAGCGTCGCGTGACGTACGGACTCAGGGGCCGAAACCGCAATTCATGTTGCCTGTGTCGACCGTCGCTCCGGCTTGCACACGCCGAGCGCGTCGGGAGCGCAGCCCCCTTGCGGGGTGGGCCTAAGAGCGACGGGCCCGCGAGCTTCCTCGCAGGCCCGTCGCGTCGCTCGAAGCAAGGAAGCTAAGCGCGCGCGCTCAGCGCACGGTGCCGAGTGCGTCGACCACGCCCACGCCGTAGAAGCCGTTGTAGAGCTTGGGGCCCTGGCACTTCTCGGCGGGCATGTCCTCGGGGTAGGGCTGGTAGAGGCCGCTCGGGCACGCCGTCTGCGTGGCACCGCGCGTCAGTGCGGCGAGCAGGAGCGGAGCGGACATCTTGCCGAAGCGGCTGATCGCGAGCGCGGCCACGCCGGTCACGTGCGGAGCGGCCTGCGACGTGCCCTGAAGCGCGGCGTAGGTGCCCTTGCAGGTCGAGCCATCGCTGTTCGGGTCGTTCGCCTCGCGGCCGTCCGCGCAGCTCTCGGCGACGCGGCCGTTCCAGTCGATCGCGGCCTGGTAGTAGTAGCTGTAGGCCGGCAGCGGCGACACGATCTGGCCGCTCTCGTTGCCGGGCATCGGCACGTGGAAGTCGCCGCCGGGCGCCGAGATGTCCACCACGCCGAGGCCGTAGTTCGAGTAGTACGCGAGCTTCTTGTCACCCGCGACGGCGCTGACGCCGATCACGCCGTCGAGCTCCACCGGCAGCAGCTTGCAGCTGTTGTCGACCGTGCGCGGTACGGTCTCCCCGTTGGTCGGGCTGAACGGATCCTCGGTCGGGTTGGCGAGATCGATCTGCTCGTTCGACGCCGCCGCGATCACCGTTACGCCCTTGAGCGCCGCGAACTTCACCGCGCGCTGCTCGGCGATCGTGATCGCACGCTGCGTCGGGTCGCTCTTGCAGTTGAAGTAGTAAGGGTCGATGAACAGCGAGGCGTTCACGAGATCGAAGTCGTGCGTCGCGGCCCAGTACAGACCGCAGATGAACGCCTCCGGATAGATGAAGCCGTCCTCGGTCAGCTTGACCGCGGCCAGCGTGGCGCCGGGCGCGATGCCCACGGTACCCACGCCGTTTTCCTTGGCGCCGATGATGCCCGCGACGTGGCTACCGTGGCCGATCGCGTCGAAGCTCCAGTTGGCGTAGCTGGTGTCCGCGACGCCGCCGATGCAGGTCACGCTCTTGCTGCGATCGACCTGGCCCTTGAGGTCCGGCAGCTTGTCGTCGATGCCGCTGTCGAACACGCCGACCACCACCGACTTCTTGCCCGCGGTGATCGCGCGCGCCTGCGGTGCGTGGATCTGCTGCATGTTCCACTGCATCGGAGCCAGCGTGTCGCCGGAGGCCTTCGACACCGCGGGCGGGCGCGCCTTCTGCTCCGCACTCTCGCTCGGCAGCGAGTCGACGGCCGATCCCTGCGTGGGCGCCACCGCCTGCACGAGCGGGCTCTTCGCGAGCGTGCTCTGGAAGCTCGAGCTCGCCGAGCTCGCGAGCACCAGGCCCAGCTCCTTGTACGTGGCGAGCACGCTGCCGCCGGCCTTCTTGATGTCGGCGGCCGCCGAGGTGGGCACCGACTCGAGCTTGTAGACGACGAGGAAGTTGATCGGTGCACTGAGCGACGCGTTCTTCTCTTCGATCTCGGAGGAGTCCGAGAAGTCGTCCGCCACATCGGCGGCACAGGCGGGCAGGGACAGACAGAGAGCGAGGTAGTGTGCGTGTCGAGCTGCCTTACGAAGCGTCATTGTCTTGGTATTCCTTGGCCCGCCGGCCCGGCGCGAGGCGGTGCCGGACGTAGAGCAGCAACCGTGCCCGGTTTAAGGAGCCGCAAGAAACCCTGGTTTCCGCGCGCTTCTGGCTGCAGCAGCCGCGCTTGCATGTGTCTTGGCGCGAGACAGCTGATGCATCGCAGGCAACGGGTCCGGTGTGCGCTCACCGCGCGCGGCGGAGGCCGCTGCGCCGAGCCCGCGGGAATCGTGGCGTGAATCAAAAACGCACAGACGCGCTGATTCCCATCCCAACTCCCACTATGATGCGCAGGCGATGAACCGACGCTCCGCCTTCCGCTTCGCCTCGTGGCTGTTGTTGTGTGCGTTCGCTGCCTGCAAGGCGCCAGCGGGCAAGACCACGCCGCCCGCGCGCTCCGCGGGTGCCCCGCGTATCTTGATGATCGCCACCAGCCACGCGCAGCTGGGCAACTCGGGGCAGGCGACCGGCATCTGGCTGGAGGAGCTGGCCGGTCCGCTGCGCAAGTTCGTCAGCCACGGCGCCAAGGTGGACCTCGCCTCGCCGGCGGGCGGCGCGATCCCGGTCGACCCGCGCAGCGCCACGGCCAACACGGACGCCTCGAAGTGGTTCTACGAGGTGGGCGAGGGCCACAAGCTGCTCGCGACCTCGCTGAAGATCTCGGACGTGAAGGGCGAGTACGACGCGTACTTCGTCGTGGGGGGCCACGGTGCGATGTGGGACTTGCCCAACACGCCGGAGCTCGCACAGCTGCTCGGCACCGCCTACGAGCACAACCACGTGGTGGCCGCCGTCTGTCACGGCCCCGCCGCGCTGCTGAACGTGCAGGTCCACGGCGTGCCGCTGGTCAAGGACAAGCGCGTCACCAGCTTCACCGACGACGAAGAGGCCGAGGCCAAGCTGGAGAACGTGGTCCCGTTCTCGCTGCAGAAGAAGCTGATCGAGCTGGGCGCCAAGTTCGAGCGTCGCCCCGAGTTCACGCCCAACGCGATCGCCGACGATCACCTGGTCACCGGCCAGAACCCCGCCTCCAGCGTGGAAGCCGCCGACCTCGTGCTCACCCTCCTGGACAGCTACCGCGCCGTCCCGCCGTCCCCCGTTGCCGACGCCAAGAAGGACTAAGCGCGCAATACGAGCACGCCCGGAAAGTACGAGCGCAGCTGCTCCGGGGCGCTCGTGTACACCACGTCACCGCGCTGCGCAGCGCTCGCCATGACGATGGCGTCGACAGCCGTGGCACCCGGAACAGCGCGGATTGCCTCGCCAGCCAGCAACGCCACTCGTTTGGAGAGCAGCTCGACGGCGACCATGCTCAGGATTGCTGCGCCGTCGCGGTTGTTGCCACGCCACCCTTCCGTGACCACCGGCGCGGGAAACCCTCGTGGGCTGCGCGAGAGAGCGCGAGCGAGGGGCTGGCTGGGGAGCACGCCGTGGAGGGGCGCAGCGGGGTGGCGTCAGCGCGACCAGCGCACCGTCTCGGCGGCGCCGCTGACCACGCGGATCTGGTTCAGGCCCTGCGGGTTCGCGATGAAGATGCCGCCGCGCGAGGACGCGAACGCGATCATGCGGCAGTCGGGCGAGAACGCGGGGTCCTTGTTGGTGCCCTGCGCCTGCGTGATGCGCGTGTACTCGTTCTTGGTGAGATCGAGCGTGAAGATGTCCATGTTCTGATCGCGACCCGTGAACGCGATCAGCTGGCGCTTCGGATCCGGGCACCAGGTGGGTGTCTGGTTGTACTCGCCCTTGTACGTCACGCGCTTCTGCCCGCCGCCGTTGCTGTCCATCGTCCAGATCTGCGGCGAGCCGTGGCGGTTGCTGACGAACGCGATCTGGCCCGAGGACGAGCACGAGGGCGACACGTCGATGCCGGGGTCGTTGGTGAGCCTGCGCAGGTCCGAGCCGTCGGCGGCGGAGCTGTAGATCTCGCTGTTGCCGTCGCGCGTGCTGCTGAACACGAGGCGTGCGCCGCAGGCCGCGACCCCCATGTGCAGGCCGCTGCCCTTCACGAGCGGCTTGTCGTTGGTGCCGGCCTTGGTGATGAACATGCCGTCCGGCGTCAGCACCGAGTAGAACACCGCGCCCACGCCGAACGCCGGCAGCATCGATACGCCGCGGCCCTTGGACACCTGCGACAAGTTCGCGCCGTCGAAGTCCGAGAGGTACACGTCCTTGCGGCCCGGGCCCTGGCGACGCGCGAACACTAGCTTGGTGCCGAACACGCCCTCCTGGCCGGTGAGCAGCTTGATCACCTCGTTGGCGAACTGGTGCATGTACGTGCGCAGCTCGCTGACCTGGCCGTTGTAGGTCTTCTTCAGCGTGGGCGTGGCGCCGCGCGCGATCTCGAAGAACTGCAGCGTGGCCGAGATCGCGTTGCCGGTCTGGCGGATGTCGCCCTTGATCACGCCCTGCGCACCCACGCTCTGCCACGAGGCCGGCGTGATGTTCAGGCCCTCGGTCTTGAGGTCCGCCACGAACGACTTCGGGT
>DASUME010000454.1:0-2431 GCA_036277895.1 Polyangiales bacterium | reverse complement strand
AGCCACGGCTGGTTCTCGAAGCCCGCCGCGCGCAGGCACGCGTTCATGAAGTTGCCGCACCAGGCGCTACCGAGCGGGCAGTGCGTCGCCAGGTTCCACTGGTCGATCAGCTTCCCGCGGTTGTTCCCCGCGATCTCCTTGACGCCGATGTGCCGGCGCGCGAACTCGAGCGCCATCGCGGGTCCGCCGCCCCGGTGGCGCTTCTTGAGCCGGCGGCGCCACTCGCCACGGCGCTCGGCGCGGGCGATCTCGGCCGGCGTGCGCTTGCCCGGGTCGCGCAGCTTCTCGCGCACTTCGGGCGTGAACCCGTGCTTGTAGTCCCTCTCCGCGAGTCCGAGCCCGAACGCGACCTGGCGTGCGGCGCGGCGCGTGAACGTCCCGTACTCGCCGTCGACCTCGATCCGCGTGTCGACCCCCCAGCGCTTGAAGCGCTCGTTGACCACACGCTGGAAGGCCCGGATGTCCTTGCCCTTCATCTCCGGTGTCTTGACGCGGAAGATCCGGCTCTTGCCGCCGGGCCCAGGACCGCCTCCGCCGCCGCCGTCGCCCTTGCCCTTCCCGCCGCCGGGCTGCTCGGGCTTGTGCTGGGTGATGAGCACGGACGGCTCGAGCTTGAAGAACTTCTCGAGGTCGGCCTTGAACGCCGTGCCCTCCTGCTTGGCCCGCTGCGTCTCGGCCTGCGTGAAGGTGACCGTGGCGCCCGCGATGACGCGGAACGTGCGCGCGTTGCGCACGGGTTTGACGCCGAGCACCCGGCACACGCGCGTGAACGCCCGCTGCGTCGCGGGATCCCACGTGCCGTCGACCCGCAGGAGCCGCGTCGAGCCGAGCCACCTGAGCTGCGTGTTCAGATCACGCTGCAGCCCGGCGACGTAGGCGACCGCGCGCTCGTTCTCGGACATCATCCTGCCGCCGACGACCACGGCCTGCTTGACCTCGCGGGCGTTGGCGAACTGCTTCTTGAGGGCGTCGCGGAAGTCGCGCGCCGCCTTGTCGAGCTCGACGTCGGCACGCGGCCTGGCGGCAGCGCCGGCGATCAGCCGGAACGTGCGCACGCTCTTGGTGGGCTCGATCCCGAGCGTCCTGCAGATCTGCTTGAACGCCTCCTGCGTGTACGGGTTCCAGGTGCCGTCGACGGCGAGCACCCGCGGTGAGCCCAGGTGCCGCAGGTGGGAGTTGAGGTCGCGCTGGAGCGTGATGATGGCCGCCTGGGCGCGCTTGGCCGCGGGCTGCGGGCGGCCGCCGACCTTCGCGATGCCGACGCCGCGGGTGTTCGCGAAGTGCGTCTTGAGCCGCTCGGCGTACTCGGCGCCCTTCGTGCTCGCGGCGTGCAGCTCGTCCTTGCTGCGCTTGACGTTGATATCGGATGTCGCGGCGATCAGGCGGAACGTGCGGACGCTGCGCTCGGGCTCGATTCCGAGGATCCGGCACACCTGCTCGAACGCCGCCTGCGTGTGCTTGTCCCACACGCCGTCGATCGCCAGCCGGCGTGGGGAGCCGAGAGCGAGCAGATGGTCGTTGAGGTCGCGCTGCAGGTTCGCGACGAACGCGCGGGCCCGCAGCTGCGCGGGCGTGAGGGCGGGCTCCTTCTTGGCCGGCGGCTTGGCCTTGGCCTTGGGCTTGGAGACCGGCTTGGTCGGCTTCTTCGGCTTGTCCTTCTCCGGGTGGTGCTTGCCGTTCGCCTTCGGCCCACCGTGGTCGTACTGGTACAGGTTCCACTGCCGCATGATGCCGATGAGCAGGCTCGAGTACTTCGGGTCGGTCGCGTAGCCGGCCCGGTGGATCGCCTGCGCGAACGCGTTCGCGTCGTTGGAATGGGCGAATGCCGGCCTGTAGCGCGAGTTGTCGCGCAGGAAGCGGCCGTGATCGCGCATCGAGTCGTCCATCGACCGGTACTTGCGGAACCGGCCGTTCACGGTGACGGACTTGCCGTTGATCACCTCGCGCGTCGGGACCGTCACCGTGCCGATCGCGATCGGTCCGAAGCTGGTCGGACTCTGCGCCTTGATCCCGAAGTAGTTGTTGGCGCTGCCGATGTGCGACTTGCCCCAGCCGGATTCGAGGATCGCCTGCGCGATCGTCACCGAGGCAGGTACGCCGAATTCTCTGAAACCGAGTCTCGCGCCGGGCGCGGCGCGCCGGATGAAGTCGAGCTGCGGGCTGGCCATCTTTGGCGCTCCTTTCACGCCGAGCAGCGCGAACGTACCTGGGGCGTTATGACCGAGTCAACATCAGGACTGCCAGCGCGTGGGCTCGCGATTCAGCGTGGCCGGGTCGAACGCGCCAGGGTCGAGCGAGCCGAGACCGAGCGTGCGCGCCATCCATTCGCGGGCTGCCGCCGGGTCGACCTCGCGCAATGTGACGTCACCGTGGCGTTTGGCGAGCCGCGCGCCGTCGGGGCCCAACACGAGTGGCACGTGCGTATGTCTTG
>DASUME010000453.1:0-3107 GCA_036277895.1 Polyangiales bacterium | reverse complement strand
TGCGATCGGTCTCGACGTCTGCCCGCGCACCGAGCTCGCTCACGACGGTGCCGTTCACACGAACGCGTCCGCCGGTGATCAGCTGCTCGGACGCGCGCCGGGACGAAACACCAGCGCGCGCGAGGATCTTCTGCAACCGCTCCTGAGCCATAGCGGCAGGATGTAGGACCTACACCCCGCGCGCACAAGATCAGGTTGGCTGATCGCCGGCCCCGGACTCGGTGGTGGCCGGGCTCTGGCCCAGGTCGAGCTGCTGGCGCGTCGACGAATCGCGATCCCAGCGGTCGACCTTGCCGTCGCCGTCGACATCGGTGCCCATACGAACCACGCGGCCGTTGTCGTAATACTCCCAACGGTCGGGCGCCCAGCGCTCGGTGGTGCTGCGGGCCTGCAGATCGCGCTCGGCGCGCAGCGGGCGGCCCTTGTCGAAGTAGATCTTCGTATCGACCTTGCCGTCGCCGTTGAAGTCGAACTCCTGGCGCAGGATCTGGCCTTCCTGGAAGAAGGTCAGCTCGTCCATCTTGCCGTCGAAGTTGCGATCGGCTTCCTCGCGCAGCGCGGCGCCTTCCTCGCTGTAATAGCGGACGATGTCCTTGCTGCCGTCGGCGTTCAGGTCGCTCTCGCGGCAGACCAGCACCAGGCGGGCGAGCGTTCCGTCGCCGATGCGCAGGAACACCTTGCGCACGTCCGGCTTGTCGTCGCCCGAGGTGTCGTACTCGCTGATCTCGTACTTCGGATCGCTGTTCTTGGTGTCGCAGTGGCTCTCGCCACCCCTGGCGTCCGTGGGCAGCGCGCTGCTGCGCGTGGCGGCGGGCGTGGTGCTGGGCAGGTTGTCGGCCGAGCCCTTGCTGCCGCACGCGGCCAGCAACAACAGCGCGCAGGACATGTGCTTGTTCATTTGCCCGCGTCTCCCTTGCCAGCGTCGGACCTGCCCGCGTCGGACGGTACGCCCGCATCGCCGGCCTTGATCATGCCCGCGTCGCTCGGAATCGGCGGCAGCGCGCGGTACGCGCCGGCATCATACGCCGTGGTGGGCGCCGCGGTAAGCACGCCGCCGTCCGCGTTGAACACGTTGCCCGAGCCAGGCGCCGGCTGCGGGACCGCGGGCAGCTTGTTGCCGTCGCAGCTGACGCGCTCGTCGCTGGCGTCCGAGTCCGCCTCGGCCGACTCCGTGCGATCGGCCTTGCCGTCCATGTTGGTGTCGAGCTGGGTCTCGAACAGCGCGCCGCCCTTGTACTTGTCCCACTTCTCGACCACGCCGTCGTTGTTCTCGTCGTAGCGAACCTCGGCGAGCTGGCCGTTCTCGTAGACCTCCCAGGTGTCGACGCGGCCGGGCTTGCGGCGGGCGCGCTCGGCCTTGTCCACGAGCGAGCCCTTGCACCAGAGCCAGGTGTCGACGAGGCCGTCGAAGTTGGTGTCGAGCTCCTTCCGCTCGACCTGGCCGGCCTTGTAGAAGATCGAGTCGTCCGGCTTGCCGTCGAAGTCGTAGTCGTGCTGCTCGAACCCGACGCTGGTGCCGTCTTTGTCGTAGAAGCGGCCCAGATCCGGGCGGCCGTCGAAGTTCAGATCGATCTCGCTGCAGACTCGCTTGCCCCCGTTCACGCGGTGCGTGATGTCCGGGCGGCCGTCGTTGTTGACGTCGACGGTCTGCGGCGTGCCATCCGTGCAGGCTTTGCGCACGATGGGCTGGGGCTCACTGCGGGCTGCGGACGTGGTGCCTTCCTGCTCGCCCTTGTTGCAGGCCACGAAAAGCACAACGGTTGCCATCCACTTGGAATGACTGGATCGCGGTTGGCGCATCTTCGAGCTCGGCCCCCTTCGCCTTCGCACGGGAGCTTACGTTTCCTCCCCTGGCAGGGGCAAGTGACGCGGCTCGGAAATCTGTGTGGCTGAGCGATCTTCGGCCCGCAAGGCCCGGGCTGGGTGGGGGCCAGCGGCGTTGACAATACGTATGTTGCCACGTAGCTTCGTTCCTACGGCAGCTGGCTGAGTTCGTGCGGGACGACGGCAGCGCTCTGCGGAATGGACCTCTCGGATGGCCCGCAAGAAGATCTCGACCACCATCTACATCACGCCCGAGCAGAACGAGCAGCTCAAGGTACTGCACGACCGCACCAAGGTGCCGATCGCCGTGTTCATCCGGGAGGGCATCGACCTGGTGCTCGAGCGCTACCGCGACCACCTCCCCGGCCAGCTGATGCTCGACGTCAGTGAGGCGGCCGGCAAGCGCTAACGCAGCCACCTGCTACACCGCTGCGGTTCGAAGCCATGCCGACCGACAACTCGCTGATCCGAAATTTCTCCATCATTGCGCACATCGATCACGGCAAGAGCACGCTCGCCGATCGGTTGCTCGGCTTCACCGGTACGCTCAGCGACCGCGAGGCCAAGGCGCAGTTCCTCGACAACATGGAGCTGGAGCGCGAGCGCGGCATCACGATCAAGGCGCAGACCGTACGGCTCTCCTACAAGGCGCACGACGGCATCACCTACCAGCTAAACCTGATCGACACGCCCGGCCACGTGGACTTCTCGTACGAGGTGTCCCGCTCGCTAGCGGCGTGTGAAGGTGCGCTGCTCGTGGTCGACGCGTCGCAGGGTGTCGAGGCCCAGACGGTCGCCAACGTCTACCTGGCGATCGAGAACAACCTCGAGATCATCCCCGTCTTCAACAAGATCGACCTGCCCGGCGCCGACATCGATCGCGCCCGACACGAGGTCGAGGACGTGGTGGGCCTGGATTGCTCGGAGGCGATCCCCGCCAGCGCCAAGGCCGGCATCGGCATCGAGGAGATCCTCGAGGCGGTGGTGAAGAAGGTGCCGCCGCCCAAGGGCTCGTCGGACGACCCGCTGCGCGCGCTGATCTTCGACAGCTGGTACGACGCCTACCGCGGCGCGGTGATCATGGTGCGCGTGGTCGATGGCTCGATCCGGATCGGCCAGAAGATCCGCATGATGTCGAGCAAGGCGGACTACGAGGTCACCGAGATGGGCATGTTCGCGCCCTTCCCGCGCGCGATCAAGGAGCTCACCGCCGGCGAGGTAGGCTTCGTCGCCTGCAGCATCAAGTCGGTGCACGACACCAAGGTCGGCGACACGGTCACCGA
>DASUME010000452.1:0-2021 GCA_036277895.1 Polyangiales bacterium | reverse complement strand
CGAAGGCTTCGTCGCGGTGCAGCGCGGTCAGGAAGATGATCGGCAGCTCGCGGCCGTGCTCGGTGGCGCGGATCCGGCTGGCGGCCTCGAAGCCGTCCATCTCAGGCATCTGCACGTCGAGCAGCACGACCGCGAACTCCTCGTCCTGCAGCCGCGCCAGCGCCTCCGCGCCCGAGCGCGCCTGGACCACGCGCACACCGAGCGGGCCGAGGACAGCGGTCAGCGCCATCAGGTTCGATGGCGTGTCATCGACGACCAGGACGCTCGATTTTCCGGTGCTTGGTTCCAAGAACGATGAGTCCAGCGGTTCTGCGGGGGAGACGATCACGAGTAGATGCGCTGCCGGGCCAGGGGGCGCTTCGACAGCCAGCGGTGAACCACCGCCAGCAGCTTGTCAGGATCGACGGGCTTCGTCACGTAGTCGCTGGCGCCCGCTTCGATGGCCTTTTCCCGGTCGCCCTTCATCGCCTTGGCGGTGAGGGAGACGATCGGCAGCTGCTGGAACTGGGTGATGTCGCGGATCGCGCGGGTGGCGGACAGGCCATCCATCTCCGGCATCATGGTGTCCATCAGCACCAGGTCGATGTCCGGGTGGGTCTGGAGCAGCTCCAGGGCGACGCGGCCGTTCTCGGCGTGCAGCACGGTCACGTTGCGCGACTCCAGCACGGTGCGCAGCGCGAACAGGTTGCGCAGGTCGTCGTCCACCAGGAGGATCTTGCGGCCCTCGAAGTCGAGATCGATCGGCATCGGCGGGGTGCTGTCGTGGCGCACGACCTCGGTCTCGTCTTCGGGCGTCACCTCCGCGCCCACGTAGAAGGCCGGCAAGTAGAGCGTGAACGTGCTGCCTTGCTCGAGCGCGCTCACCACGTCGATCGAGCCGCCGAGCAGGCGCGCGATCTCGCGGCTGATGGTCAGGCCGAGGCCGGTACCGCCGTACTTGCGGCTGGTGGTGCCGTCCGCCTGCTGGAAGGCCTCGAAGATCAGCTTCTGCTTGTCGAGCGAGATGCCGATGCCGGTGTCCCTCACGGAGAACGAGACCTGGTTCTCGTTCGGCCCATCGGCGACGCGCCCGATGGTCAGCACCACGCCTCCGCGCGCCGTGAACTTGAACGCGTTCGAGAGCAGGTTCTTGAGGATCTGCTGCAGCCGGCTGATGTCGCTGAACATCGTCGCGGGCAGGGTGTTGGACATCTGAATCTCGAAGCCGAGGCCCTTCTGGTCCGCTACGTGGCGGAAGGTCTGCTCCAGGTAGTCGCGCACCTCGCGCACCGAGAACGTCTTGGGATCGATCGGCATCTTGCCGGCTTCGACCTTGGACAGGTCGAGGATCTCGTTGATCAACGACAGCAGGTCGTTGCCCGACGAGTAGACGGTCTCCGCGAACTTCACCTGCTCTTCGGTCAGGTTCCCGTCGCGGTTCTCGGCCAGCATCTTGGACAAGATGAGCAGGCTGTTGAGCGGCGTGCGCAGCTCGTGCGACATGTTGGCGAGGAACTCGCTCTTGTACTTGGAGATCAGGCTGAGCTGCTCGGCCTTCTCCTCGAGCGAGCGACTGGCGAGCTCGACTTCGCTGTTCTTGACCTCGAGCAGCTTCGCCTTGTCATTGAGCTCGGCCGCCTGCGCCTCCAGGTCCACGTTGGACTTCTTGAGCTGCGAGAGCAGCTCCTCCGTGCGCATGCTGGACGAGATCATGTTCAGGATGACGCCCACCGAGTCCATCAGCTGGTCGAGGAAGGTCAGGTAGTTCGAATTGAACACCTTGAACGACGCGAGCTCGATCACCGCCTTGGTCTCGCCCTCGAACAGCACCGGAAGCACCACCACGCTGCGCGGCACGGACTCGCCCATGCCGGTGGCGATGTAGATGAAGTTGTCCGGGATGTCGGTGATCAGGATGCGCTTCTTCTCGAACGCACACTGCCCGATCAGGCTCTCGCGGATGCGGTAGCTGCTGTTGAGGCTCTTGCGCCCGCCGAAGCCGTAGCTCGCGAGCAGGTTGAGCGTCGGGTCGTCCGAGTGCT
>DASUME010000451.1:0-7735 GCA_036277895.1 Polyangiales bacterium | reverse complement strand
CGGCCGTGACCGCGATGGCGCCTGGGCTGACGGGCATCGCGGGGGGAAGACCCGCCGTGCAGCCCGTAGTCAGGCTCGCGTCGTGTCTGCTCCCGAAGTCCAACCTTACGATCGAGATCTTCGATGGCGTCTGCACTCCGTACGTCGCGGCCGCGCGCGCGCCTCAGTCCGTGCAGCGCGACGACCCGCCGCGTCCCACGCTGCCGGTGAGCTTCGAGGGGACCACGGTCGCGGTGCCGCTGCTCCGGCTCGCGCACGCGCGCAGCGGCGACAAGGGCGACACGTCGAACATCGGCGTGCTCGCGCGCAAGCCCGTGTTCCTGCCCGTGCTCGCGAGCGCGCTGACCTCGGCTGCCGTGCGCCGCTACTTCGCGCACCTGGTCGACGGCGAGGTCGAGCGCTTCGCCTGGCCCGGGCTCGATGGCTTCAACTTCGTGCTGCGGCGCGCGCTCGGCGGGGGCGGCATCGCCTCGCTGCGCTACGACCCGCAGGGAAAGAGCTACGCGCAGATCCTGCTCGACTTCCCGGTGAGGGTGCCCACGCAGTGGCTGGAGCCCGGCGGAGTGTTGTCGGAGTAGGCTGACGATCCTGGCCTGAGGCTTGGCTGATCGCGCGGCGTCAGGCTAAGCCCAGCAGCGGTGCCGAGACTCCCCATCACTGAGCCCTCCGTGCGCAGCGTGCCGCGCGACACGGAGGAAGGGCGTGCGCTGCTGCAGAGCCGCCTGGCGGGCTTCGGGCGGCTCGGCGCGGTGCTGTCGGGAGTGTTCTTCGTGCTGGGCCTCGCGATCACGCTCGTCGAGCCGCTGCCGGGTGCGTACACCGCCGTCGGCGTGCAGGCGATCTGCGTCGCGCTCAGCGTCCCGGTGGCCTACCTCGAGCGCATCAGGCCGCTCGGCGGACGCTGGCTGGTCGCGATCGATCTCGGCTACGCGTGGGCCAGCGCGAGCTGCTTCGTCGCGCTCGGGCTGGCCCTGCCGCTGTACGCGCGACCCGAGGCCGTGATGCTGCTGTGTGCGATGCAGTTCCTGGCCGCGCGCGCGTTCCTGGTACCGAGCACCGCGCGCCGCACCGCGCTGGTGGGCCTGGTGCCGCTGGGCGTGATCGTCGCCTGCACCTACGCGCTCTATCGCGACGCCAAGCCGCATCCGGATGCACCGGGAGCGATCGAGTACTGCGTGCTGGCGGCGGTGCTCGGCAGCGGCCCAGTGGTCGTCACCACGCTCACCTCGCGCACCATCTTCGGCCTGCGCGAGCGCGCGCGCGAGGCGATGCAGCTCGGGCAGTACACGCTGCTGGAGAAGCTCGGCGCGGGTGGCATGGGGGTGGTCTACAAGGCGCGCCACGCCACCTTGCGCAGACCGACCGCGATCAAGCTGCTGCCGGTCGAGCGCGCAGGCGCGCAGAACCTCACCCGCTTCGAGCGCGAGGTGCAGCTGACCAGCCAGCTGACGCACCCCAACACGGTCGCGATCTTCGACTACGGACGCAGTGCAGACGGCATCCTCTACTACGCGATGGAGTTCCTGGACGGACTGGACCTCGACTCCGTAGTCAGGATTGGAGGTCCGCTGCCGGCACCGCGTGTGGTGCACGTGATGTCGCAGGTCGCGGAGGCGCTGGCGGAGGCGCACGAGGCGGGTCTGCTGCATCGCGACATCAAGCCGCAGAACGTGATCTTGTGTCGGCGCGGCGGGCTGAACGACTTCGCCAAGGTGGTAGACTTTGGACTGGTGAAGGATCTGCAGAGCGCGGGCGACGCCTCGATGAGCGCAGTCAACACCATCATCGGCACGCCGCTGTACATGTCGCCCGAGTCGATCGCCAAGCCGAGCACCGTCGATGCGCGCAGCGATCTCTACGCGCTCGGCGCGCTCGGCTACTTCCTGATCACCGGCACGCCGCCGTTCCGCGGCGACAGCGTGGTCGAGATCTGCAGCCAACACCTGCATGCCGCGGTCGAGCCGCCTTCCCAGCGCCTCGGCGCGCCCGTTCCGCCGGCGCTCGAAGAGGTGCTGCTCGCGTGTCTGGCCAAGAACCGCGAACAGCGGCCGGCCAGCGCAAGCGACCTGGCCACGCTGCTGGCAGTCTCGTCCTGGACGCGTCGAGACGCGGACGCATGGTGGCGCGAGCACGCCGAGCAGGTGTCGGCCGTGAAGCGGGAGCGCAGCGCCGCCGCCTCCGAGCGCGCGAGCACGGTCCCGATCGCGACGGTAGCCGTGGACCTGCGCCAGCGCGGCTCGCAACCCTGGCAGAGCGGGGCGGGCGAGTAGGGCACGCTGGCCTGGACCTTGCTGCAGTGAGCTTCATCATGACAACGGTGATGGAAGCGGTCGATCACGCGGGCCACACGACGGAGCGCAGTCGCCTCCCGTCGCTGGCGCTGGGCGCGCTGGGCGTGGTGTTCGGCGACATCGGCACCAGCCCCCTCTACGCCTTCAAGGAAGCGCTCGACGGCCCCCACCGCGTCGCAGCCACCCACGACAACGTGCTGGGTGTGCTGTCCCTGATCTTCTGGGCGCTGACGCTGGTGGTCACCGTCAAGTACCTGCTCTTCATCATGCGCGCGCACAACCATGGTGAGGGCGGCGCGTTCGCGTTGCTCGCGCTCTTGCCGGAGCGGGAGCGCCGGCCCGGCAAGCTCGGCGCATTCGTGGTCTTGGGCGTGCTGAGCGCGGCGCTGCTCTACGGAGATGGCATCGTCACGCCCGCGATCTCCGTGCTGTCCGCGGTCGAGGGCCTGGAGCTCGCCGCACCGTCGCTGCAGCACGCGGTGCTGCCGATCACGTGCGCGGTGCTGGTCGGCTTGTTCGCGCTGCAGAGCCGCGGCACCGGCCACATCGGACGCCTGTTCGGGCCCGTGATGATCGTGTGGTTCTTGACCATCGCCGGGCTGGGCGTGGGCGAGATCGTCAAAAATCCCCACGTCCTGCGCGCGCTCTCGCCGTACTGGGCGCTGCACTTCTTTCAGGAGCACGGGCTGCACGGCGGCCTGATCCTCGGTGCGGTGGTGCTGGCCGTGACAGGCGGCGAGGCACTTTACGCGGACATGGGGCATTTTGGCGTGCGCCCGATCCGACTCGCCTGGTTCGTGGTCGCGCTGCCCGCGCTCTTGCTCGCCTACCTGGGACAGGGCGCACTGGTGCTGCGCGACCCCACGACCGCAGGCCAGCCCTTCTTCTCGATGGCGCGGCCCGGGTTCTGGACCTACGCGCTGGTGGTGCTCGCATCGCTGGCGACGGTGGTCGCCTCGCAGGCGCTGATCTCCGGCGTGTTCTCGCTGACGCGGCAGGCGGTCCAGCTCGGCTTCTTGCCGCGGCTCAACATCCTGCACACCGCCTGGCGCGAGGAAGGTCAGGTGTACGTGCCGTTCGTGAACTGGTTCCTGGCCGCGGCCTGCATCGCGCTGGTGCTGTCGTTCAAGAGCTCGGGCGCGCTCGCGGCCGCGTACGGCATCGCGGTCAGCGGCACCATGGCGTTGACCTCGATCGTGTTCTTCGAGGTTGCACGGGCGCGCTGGCGCTGGCCGCTCTGGCAATGCTTACTGTTGTTGGTCTTCTTCCTGAGTCTCGATCTTCCCTTCCTGGCCGCCAACGGCGTCAAGCTGCTCGACGGCGGCTACGTGCCGGTGTTGGTCGCGGCCGTGATCACGATGGTGATGGTGATCTGGCGACGCGGGCAGATGCTGTTCACCGAGCAGCTGCACGACGAGATGGTCCCGCTCGACGAGTTCTTGCGCACGGGCTGCGACAAGCTGGTGGGCCGTGTACCGGGTACCGCCGTGTACTTCACCAAGGATGCGGACGCGGTGCCGAGCTGCATGCTCAAGCAGCTGCGCTCGATCCCGGTGCTGCAGGAGCACGTGGTGATCCTGAGCCTGGAGATCGAGAAGGTGCCCGAGGTGGCGAGCAAGGACTGCCTGAAGGTGGAGCGGCTGCAGCACGGGTTCTGGCGCGTGAGCGCGCGCGCGGGCTTCAAGCAACAGGTCGACGTGCCGAGGCTGATCGGCATGCTCAAGGCGTGGGGCCTACCCACCGAGCCCGAGAGCACGACCTACTACCTGCGTCGCGAGACCTTCCTCGCCACCAACGCCGGCAAGATGGGCATGTTTCCGGAGGGCTGCTTCAGCTTCCTCGCCCGCAACGCGCGCCCGATCGATGCGTACTTCCAGATTCCACCCGACCAGGTGTTCGAGATCGGTGCGCAGTTCGATCTTTGAGCACCCCGATTGACCCTCGCTGCGAAAGGAGTCATGCCTGCATGGGGTGAGCGGACTCACGAAAGCGAGGGCAGCCATGAAGGATGAATCGTTCGTCAGCACGGTCGATGGCACGAAGATCTTCGTACGCAGCTGGCGCCCGAGCGGAACACCGCGCGCGCTTGTGGTCATCTCGCACGGCTTCAAGGCCTACGGCGGGCTCTACACCTGGACCGCGGAGCAGCTCGCGAAGGCGGGCTTCGTGGTCTACGCGCACGATCATCGCGGGCACGGCGAGTCGGGTGGCGACCGCTACGAGGCCACGGACATTCAGCACTTCGTGACCGATCTCGATCACGTGGTGGACCTCGCAAAGAGCCGTGATCCAGGCCTGCAGACGTTCCTGCTCGGCCACAGCGCGGGCGGCGTGATCGGCTGCGTCTACGCGCTCGAGCACCAGGAGAAGCTCGCGGGCTTCGTGTGCGAGAGCTACGCGTTCGGCGTGTACGTGCCGGCACTCGGGCTCCAGGCCCTGAAGGGCTTGAGCCATGTCGCTCCACACCTGCACGTGGTCGACGTGAAGAACAAGCTGTTCTCGCGCGACCCGAAGGTGGTCGCGGCGCTCGATCACGACCCGCTGATCCCACAGATCAACTACCCGGCCGGCACCGTGGCGGCGATGGTGCGCGGCACCGAGCGCATCCGCGCCGAGTTCGCCAAGATCACGCTGCCGGTGCTGATCGTGCACGGCAGCGAGGACAAGGTCACCGAGCCGGCGGGCAGCAAGCTGTTCTTCGAGAGCACGGGCGCCAAGGACAAGACGCTCAAGATCTACGACGGCTACTACCACGACCTGCTCGCCGACGAGGGCAGGGAGGTGCCGCTCGCGGACATCCAGGCCTGGTTCGAGGCGCGGATCAGCGTCGCGCCGGTGGTCAGCGCCTGACGTGCTGGCGACGAAGCTCGACACCCTCGACGCCATCCTCGAGCAGCACTCCGACGCGCTGGGTGCCGACCTCACGCCGTACCGAAACCACGCCTACCGCGTGATCAACCTCTGCGCCGCGCTCTCGAGCGATGAACCCGCGCGGCTGGAGAAGATGCAGATCGCGGTCGCCTTCCACGACCTCGGCATCTGGACCGATCGCACGTTCGACTACCTCGTGCCTTCGCTGCAGCGGGCGCACGCGTACCTGACCACGCACAACAGAGAGTGGCAGCCCGAGATCGAGGCGATGATCCTCGAGCACCACAAGCTGCGCACGTACCGCGCCCAGCCGGACTGGCTGGTGGAGGCGTTCCGGCGCGCGGACTGGGTCGACGTCACTTACGGCGCGCGCGCGTTCGGCTTGCCGCGCTCGCTCGTGCGCGACCTGTTCGCGCGCTACCCGGACACGGGCTTTCACCGCCGGCTCGTGCAGCTCACGTTGCAGCGCACGGCCTCGCATCCGTTCAGCCCACTGCCGATGATGCGCTTCTGAAGTTGGCAGTGTCTGCGCCGCCGCGGCATGGTGGAGCATGCTTCGCTTCGGCGCCAACGCGCACAACTTCACGCTCGACGCCGAGCAAGAGCTCGGCACCCCGCTCGATGAGCTGTTCCCGTTCTTCGCCGACGCCAAGAACCTGCAGACGCTCACGCCCGAGTTCCTGAGCTTCGAGATCAAGACCCCGCTGCCGGTGACCATGCGCGAGGGCGCGCTGATCGACTACCGCATCAAGCTGCGCATCATCCCCATGACCTGGCGCACCCACATCGCCGTCTGGGAGCCGCCCCTCCGCTTCGTCGACGAACAACTAAAAGGCCCATACACCCTCTGGCGCCACGAACACCGCTTCGTAGCCCGCGGCGACCGCACCCTAGTGATCGACCACGTCGACTACAAGGTCCCCTTCGGCGGGTTGCTCAACAAGCTGCTCGTCCAGCCCGACCTCGAGACCATCTTCACCTACCGCCAAGCCAAAATGGCCGAGCTCTTCGGCGCCTGAAGCGAGTCTCTCGCGGGCCGGCCAGCGTTTGCAGAGTCCTCCCTCCGCTCGTGGACGGCGGTAGACGCCGCGTCACGGTTCGCGTACGAAGCGACCACAATTCCCTCGCGCATCACGTGCCACGGTCGTAAACCCAGCCGCGTTTGAGCCGGGGGACCGTCTCACGTCGGAACAGTTCGCAACGAGTAGCGATGGGATTCCACCCGAGAGGTCAGATGCGAAGCCAGGTGTACAAGAGGCTTACAGGCGTGCTGTTTCTGGTCGCCATGTCTTTGACCGGCGGCTGCGTCTTCTACAGGGTGCCCTTCGGCTATACGAGCGACATGCACATCAACCCGGCGGCACGCTTCCTTGAAGTGCGAGCCTCGCCGGCGGCGGTCGGTAAGTTCGTGGCTGACTACGTGCAGCAGAACAATGGGCGCATCGACCTGAGTGAGTTGCATGCTCCGGTGCGCTTCGCGCCCGCGCCGAGGGGCGAAGCCGCGTTTGCGGCACGTCGCAGGTTGGCAGAGCAAGAATGGAACGCCTACAGCACGAACAGCCCCCGCAGATACAGGAAGGCAGATCGGGAGGACCCGCTCCTCAGAGAATGGGAGATCTTTCAGATCGACGATCCTGCCGCGAACTGTTCGTGGGTGAGGGCCACCATGCTCCCGCGCACGCAAACCTTGTCTCATTCGCGTGGGACGCTGATCACTCCCAACGTGGTGTAAACGAGCAGCTGGACAGCGAATGAGGCGATTGAGACACGGCTCTACGTGTGGTGGTGGCCGGTACCGGGAGGCAAGACCGTTCTCTATGCACGAGGTGCCCCCTTCATGCCTCAATACCAGGTCGAGGCTGGCCCTGGGGCGACAGTAACCTATCAGCTGTGGTCGGCCACGACTGGAGCGGTGGACGCTTCCCTTGTACGCGAGCTGTTCGCTTCGGTCGCAAGTCGCGCTCGCAAACCGAACTGACTGGGATCTCTACCGGCCTACACGCCGCTCTGCCTTCACCCCACGCGGTGGTCCAGCGCTCAGTGATCGTAACCGCTTCACGGAGCCGTGCAGCTGACGCGTGTCGATCGACGCAGTCTTGAGCGCATGTCGAGAGCGGCGGAGTGGGAGGTTCGGGTCGCGGAGTGGCGTGCCAGCGGACTGACGGCGAGGGACTTCTGCTTGGAGCGGGACTAGGTGCTGACCAACAACGGCGCGGAGCGCGCCATCAAGTCCGTCGCACTCGGCAGAAAGGCTTGGCTGTTCTGCGGCAGCAACGACCACGCCAAGAGCACCGCCGCGCTCTACTCCCTGGTCGCCTCCGCACGCCTGCACAAGCGCGACCCCGAAGAGTACCTGCGCTGCCTCATCCGCCTCGTGCCCCTCTGGCCCGAGGATCGGATGCTCGAGCTCGCGCCACTCTTCTGGGCGCGCACACGCGACCGGCTCGACGCGAAGCAACTCGCCGCCGAACTCGGACCCATCGCGGTCCCTGTCGAGCCGCTCGACACGACTGCGGCGACCGAGTAACAGGCTGCGAGCTGACGTCGTGACCTTCACACCAAGAGCATGAACG
>DASUME010000450.1:0-2131 GCA_036277895.1 Polyangiales bacterium | reverse complement strand
GGGGTGCTGCTTGCCAACGCGCTTCATCGCCGTCTTCGAAGCGGGTGAGCCGTACCCGGGCACCGCCGGCTGCAGGTAGCCTCGTGCGACGGCAAGATGGGCATCCACCCTCGCTCGCGTTGCTTGCACCCGATCGAGCTGGTGCGACCAGTTCGCGTGCGCGGCCTCTTGCAGCGCGCGCCCACGCAGGAGGCCCAGCACACCTCGCGAGGTCGACGGAGTGGCGCTCAGCGTCGTGTGGAGTTCGTCGAGTTGCCGACCGCGCGCGAGCAGCCGCAGCTCAAGAGCGACCGCACGAGTCTGCACGGATTGCACCTCGGTCTGCAGCAGCTGATTCCACTGCTGCAGCTTCTCCTGGCCCTGCGCGAGTTGCGTCTCGGCCGCGCCACGTTCCGCCTGCGAAGCGTGTTCCGCGCCCTCCACCGCCGTGCGCGCGGCAGCCTGGCTGGCGGCGTGCTCGTGCACATCGGCGTCCAGGCGCGCGAGGCGCGCGCGTTCTTCGCGAAGTCGGTCGCCATGCCGAAAGGGCTTGCTGAGCTCGTCGCGTGCTCGGTCCGCGTCCTTCCTGAGCTGCAGGATGTGGAGGTCCGCGAGGGCGCGCTCGTTCGGAAGCTGCTCCAGCTTTGTGTCGAATCGCGTGAACGGGGCGCAGGTTGCCGCCTGTTCTCTCGCTAGCTCGAAGTCAGACCACGCAACCCCCTCGAGGGAGAGCGTGACGCGGTCATACACGCTGTCCGTGATCGACCAGTCGCCGGTGTGGTCCTCGCCATCGACGATCAGCGACTTCAGCACGGACTTGGGATCGTTCGCGTCCGTCAGATCCGTCAGGTACTGCGCGGGTCCGCCGAACTTCTGCAGGTCGTACTTCACGTCGACCAGCCGGCCGGGCACGGTGCGCTTGCGTGCGGCCACGTCTGCGTTGGTCTTTGCGACCTCCGCGACGTTGGTGTTGTCGCTGAGCCAGGGGTTGTGGCGCGCGACCAACACGCAGTCCTTGCTCAGGTGCAGATCTTCTTCCAACGAGTCGGCGCCGGCGTCGGCCGCACCCTCGTAGGCCACGCTCGTCTCCTCGGGGAACAGGCCGGGCAGGCCGCGATGGCCGATCACCAGCGGCTGCTCGCCGTTGAGCGTCGCGAACGGCTTGAGCCCCGCGTCCAGGCCGAGGCTGGCATCGATCGCCGCGTCGGCGTGAGCGCCACCGTCGGCCGAGCTCGCGAGCCCGTCTTCATCATCGTTGCAGGCGGCACTCGTGAACGCGAGTGCCGCGCAGAGTGGAAGCCCAAGTCCAAAGCGCATGTGCACAGCTCCTTGCTGGAGCTGCGCTATTCGCGAGCGCGATTGAGCTTGCGCGGCGATCGGCGCACGTGTTCGCCACGAAGATGCGACGAACTGGCGGTGGGGTGTTTCTCCAGGCTCGAACGCGTCGGTCCCGCGTCGCGCTTGGGCCGGTCAGCGCGTGATCGTGCCCGCGTCCAGCGCGACACCGATGCTGGCGTCGCGCGGATACACGATGCCGCCGTCGTACTGCGGGTAGCCGGGACCTTCACCCGGCAGCTCGATGCTGATGTCGATGTTCAGGTCGCCGTGGCGGAAGTCGATCAGCGAGCCGTCGACGCCGAAGCGGAAGTCGAGGTCGTAGTTCCAGCCGTCCCCGACGTAGGCGTACTGCACGGGCTCGTCGAGCAGCACGGCCTGCGCCACGCGCTCGGGGCCGTTGGGGCCGAGGCGCTCGAGGTACCAGTCCCCACCGAGTGCGACCTGGTAGCTGCCCGGGATCAGACGGACCGTCAGCCGGTCTGCATCCGGATCGCTCTCCGTGGACAGCACGGTGGGCGGGTTCGTCGAGACGCCACCGTCGTAGTACCAGTACGCGTTGTCACTGATCGTGAACGTGGCCTGACGGAGTCGATACGCGCGGCCTTGCGTGTCCACCGACGTGAGCGCGAGCGAGAGTCCGCTTACGGTCTCCTCCTCGGTCTGTTCGCCGAGCTCCTCCTCGGTGCCCGTGTCGGCGGCGCACGCGCCGCACATCAAGGCTGCCGCTACCATCCACGCACTGTGCTGCCATCGCTGCATGAGTTGCCTCCCGCGAGCGTGCCGGCCCCCCGCCGGCGTGCCCTCGCAGGGCCCG
>DASUME010000449.1:0-3129 GCA_036277895.1 Polyangiales bacterium | reverse complement strand
CGTGAGCAGGCTGGCTCAGCGCTTCAGCAGTTCATCGGTGACGCTCGCCAGCACGTCCGGCAGCGCGCGCATCGCGACCAGGAAGCGCGGCACGTCCGCGCCCCAGCGCTGCTTCTGCGCCTTGGTCGGGCTGAGCTTCTGACCTATCGCTTGCTCCCGGTCGATGATCACGATGTCCTGCGTGGACCTCTGCGCCTCGAGGCTGTGCACGGCGCGCCGCGCCTCTGCGAGCGTCTGATATCCAGCGTGTAAGCCCCTTACGGACAGGCTCGGTGAATGCAGGCGAGCGGTTGTGTAGACCGGGTACATGAACAGACGAAAGCGGTACCCGGCGTCGGAGTGGTCTGGACTTGTTGAGCAATGGTCTCAGAGCGGTGATTCAGCGGAGCGCTTCTCTGCGCGGCTGGGGGTGAGCGCGGAGACGCTGAAGCGCTGGCGAAAGCAAGCGGCGGGCAAGGCGTCGAGCGCGTCGCTGGCGGGCGTAGCGCCGACGCATGTGGATGCGACGCGCTCTGTGTTCACGCCGGTGCAGGTGGTGCGCAGCGCGCGCGCCGAGTGCGGCCTCGTGGAGGTCGTGACGCAGGGCGGGTGCGTGGTGCGCGTCCACGGCGCGGTGAACGAGGAGACGTTGGCGACGGTGCTCGCGGCGGTGGGCGGATGCTGACGCTCCCCTCCAACGTGAAGTTGTACCTCGCGACGGGGCCGACGGACTCACGCAAGAGCTTCCGCGGTTTGAGCATGTTGGTGGAGGGTGTGTTTGGGATGTCGGCGATGACCGGCGACCTGTTCGTGTTCCTCAACCGCCGAGGTACGCAGGTGCGCATCTTGTTCTGGGACCGCGACGGATTCTGCATTCTGATGAAGAAGCTGGAGGTAGGCACGTTTCGCCGCGTGAAGACCCAAGAGGGCGCGTCGCGCGTGGAGATCGACGCGGGCGAGCTCGCGATGCTGCTCGAGGGCATCGACGCACCCAAGGTGCGCAGGCGCAAACGCTACGTGCACCCAGAACACGATGCGAGAATCGATGGCAAGCCCGATCGGTCGTGATAGATGAGCGCGTAGAGATGGCGCGCAAGCACGACAAGAGGAAGGCCGCGGCAAAGACCAGCAAGACTGGCGCTGCGCGGCCTTGCGCTCAAGTCGACCTCCTGCGCGCGCAAGCTGGGGCGCTCTCGTTCTCGGATGAGCAGCAAGCGTTCGTTGCCACGCTTCTCAGTTCGCTGGCCAATGTGGGTCGCGAGTACGATGCGCTCGCGCAAGATCGCGATGCGCTCGCGCAGGATCGCGATGCGCTCGCGCAGGATCGCGATGCGCTCACGCAGGATCGCGATGCGATGGCATCGGAAATCGAGCGGCTCGAGCTTCGCGTCAAGAAGCTCACGATCTTACGCTACGGCAAGAGGACCGAGCGGCTGACCGGTGAAGAGATCGTGCAGCTTGCTCTCGCGCTCGGCGCGACTGAAGAAGAGGCCAGTGCCCCTGAGCCATTGGTCCCTTGCACGCCCGCGCCCGAAGAGACGGTCGCACTCGGTGATGACGAAGTGGCCGACCCGCCTGCGTCCGAGCCCGCCGCGTCGAACAAGCCCAAGAAGAGGCGCCCCAATCATCCGGGGCGAACCAAGCTCGCGCCCCACATCGAGCGCATCTTGCTCCCTGAGATCCGTGTCCCTGCCGCGCATCGCGCGTGCTGCACGTGCGGCGAGGAGATGAAGGGCATCACGCACCTCTCGCACGAACGCGTCGAGTACGTTCCGGCCAAGATCGTCGTCCATGTCGAGCGGCGCGAGACGCTCGCCTGCAAGAACTCCGCGTGCCGCAAGGACATCGTCACCGCGCCATCGGCTGCGGGCGAAGCTACCCGGCGACGCGCGGGCGCTTCGCTCCTTGCGTATCTCGTCGAGGCCAAGTGCGACGACGGCATGCCGATCGAGCGCTTGCGAGACCAGCTGCATCGCCTCGGCTTCGACATCCCCATCAACACCCTGTACACGTACTGGACGCACGCCACTACGGTGCTGCTCCGGGTCGCCGAAGTCTTGCGAGCGCAGGTGCTCGCCGACCCCATCGTTCGGGTCGACGACACCGGGTTGCCCGTGCTCGACAAGACCCACAAGAGCGGCATCTACCGGGGCCATCTGTGGTGCTTTGCGGGGACTCGCCCGCTCGTCGCCTATGCGTTTACCCAAGGCTGGAGTGCCGATGAGATCGAGCCCTACCTCAGCGCGATCGAGGGCCTCATCCAGTGCGACGACTACAAGGGATACTCCTCGCAGACCACGCTCCCTGACGGCACCAAGCGCGCCCTGGTCGATCCAGAGCGCCGCCTCGGCTGTTTGATGCATGTGCGTCGGCGTTTCCTCGAAGCGCTCAAGCTCGGCGACAAGCGCGCCGCCCGCGGCCTCGAGCTCATCGGCGCCCTGTATGCGATCGAGCGCATCGCCAAAGACGCCGGTGCCAGCGCGGACGAGCGGCTCGAGCTGCGCACCCACTTCTCGCTGCCTCTGCTCGACGCCTTCGACGCGTGGGTCGACGAGCTCGCGCCGCGGTGTCTGCCGCGCTCGCCTCTCGGGGAGGCCGTTCGCTACGCCAAGCAGCAACGCCCGTACGTGCGCCGCTGCTTCACGGACGGGCGCTTCGAAATCGACAACGGGCTCGTCGAGCGTACCCTCCGCGAGCCCTGTATGGGCCGAAAGGCCTACCTCTTCACCGGCTCCGCCAAGGCCGCCGAGCGCCTCGCCGGCGCCTATTCTCTCGTGCAGTCCTGCAGGCTGCTGGGCATCTCCACGCGCGACTACCTCATCGACGTCCTCACCAAGCTCGACGCCGGCTGGAGCATCCAACGCCTCGACGAGCTCGTCCCCGACCGCTGGGCGCGCGACCGCGGACTGCTCACGCAGCGCGAACAGGCCTGACAGCAGCTGGGTCGAAAGGCTCATGCGCCGCTCGTTCTGACACGCTCCGCGGCCGGTTGGATGAGGCTGCCCGTAAGGGGCTTACGGCGTGAACATGCTCGGGCTCTTGCCGGTCTACCTCGCCGCCCGCGATGCCCAGCTGGAAGAGATCCTCGCGCAGGTCCGCGCGGGCGCCTCGGTCGCGCTGTTGCTGACCGAGTGGTCGCACGGCTCCGAT
>DASUME010000448.1:0-16395 GCA_036277895.1 Polyangiales bacterium | reverse complement strand
GATGCGCTCTCCACGTTCCGCGCTCGCGAGCACACCCCGCCAGAACCCGAGCGCCCGCTCGCGCGAGAGCGGCAACATGAACCCCACCGACGCGCCCCCCTCCACCACATCCAACAACAAGTCCCCGAGCCCCTGCACGGTAGCTTCGTCGTTCTTGGCGCGCTCGATGCGAAAGCTGTCTACCATGGCGCGCTAGCGCTTCGCTGACGCGCGCTTCCGTCCAGCCGTGAGGCGCTCGGCGGCGCGCGCAACGTCTGCCCTCAGGATCACGCCCGCCTTCACCAATGCTTGGGCGCGCTGGAGCGAAGAGAGACTCGCTACGCCCGCGAGGGCGCGGTCGAGCCTCGAGGCCATCGACTCTCCGTGCTGCTCCCGCACTACGGCGGACTTAGTAGCCATGCGCCGAGAATACATTTGGGCGTGCGGACGCACAACTGGATGTGAGTTTCATGGTACAGCCAGCTCCGCTTCCACAGTCGGTCCTTTCCGGAGGTAGGCACGTAGACGCCGCGAATCGAATCTAACTTAGTGCGCGCACCCGGATCACCGGACGCGGTGGCCGACCAGGCGGCGTAGGGTGGATTGGAATTCGGGGACGCTTACGTTGAGGTGCTCGACGACGCGGCCGTAGAGCTCGGCGGTGGGCACGTGGCGGCCGTTGCGTTCGCGTTCGGCTTGCGAGAGCTCGTACAGGATCACGCGCTCCAGGCGTGTGAGGCCGTCGCGGGCGTCTGGCAGGTAGTCGTTGCGCAGGCGATTCCAGCTCATCGCCCGTAGAAGATGGCACACTCGCCGCCGTGCGCGTATCGCCCTTGCTGTTGCTGCTCGCCTGCTCCGAACCGGCCGCGCCGCCGAAGCTGGCGGAACCAGTCGTCGAAAAGCCGCCGAAGGCGATCGTTCAGGAACCCGCTCCCGCTCCGCTACGACACGCGAAGCTGGGCGCCCCCGCCAACGGCTGCGCGATCGAGCTGGAGCAGCGCCTCGGCGCGGGCACGCGTGGCGTCGCTCTGAAGGACGGCATCGTGGTCGCGTCGGACGACGCGCTCACGCTCTGGCAGCTCGCGGACGCCTTCCGCGAAGGCCCGCACATCAAGCTCGACGCTCCCGTCGCCAAGGCGAGCGCGGTCTGCGCGAGCGACTGCCAGCTGGCGTGGATCGATCAGAAGATGCGCCTGTTCCACACCCGCCTCGACGGCGCGCCGGCGAAGGAGCTCGCGCGCGGCGTCGATCGACGCTTCGCGCCCGCGCTCGCGCTGCAGGGCGATCGCACGCTGATCGCGTTCACCACCACGGTCGACGAGGTGATGCACACCAAGCTGCTCGGCGTGCGCGGCGACAAGCTCGAGCCTACACAGGACGTCACGCCCGAGGGCCACGGCGCCACGGCGCCCACGTTCCTGCTCGGCGCCTCGCCCACGCTGATCGCGATCGACGCACACGGCGGCATCTCCCCGCTGCTCGAGCTCCCCCTCGACGGCACGGGCAAGCCGCGCGCGTCGTTGGTGCGCACGCCGGTCAGCCAGCCCTTCGAGCCGCCGCAGCTCGCGGCCGTGCAGTGGTCGAGCGGCGAAGCGGAGGCGTTCTTCACCGTGATCGGCAAGCTCGCGATGACCGCGATCGGTCGCGTGCCGCTGCGCCGCCCGGAGACGATCGACGCGCTCTCCCCGTCGCGCGGCTACGGGGAGCTCTCGTTCGCCGTCGCGCGCGGCCCGCGGCGCACATTGTTCGCATACGAAGTACCGGTCGCGAGCACCCCGAAGGCCGAACGCAAGCTCGAGCTGGCGCTCAGCGACGGCGCGCGCACCGACCCGGGGCCGAGCTTCGAAGCCCCCGCGCTCGCCCCCAGCCTCGCGCGCACCCCGGGCGGCTACCTGCTCGCCTATACCCGCGCAGACCAAGTCCACGGCGCCCTCCTGCGCTGCGCCGACGAGTAGTCACTCGTGCCGAAGCCGCTCACAGACCGCGTCCGGCTCCAGGTCGCGCGGCGCGCGCACGTTCGCGTCGGTCCACGTCACGCACACGTCGACCGCGCCGCTGCCGTCGAGCGAGAATGCGCCCGGCCACGGCACCTGGTTTCCACATTCGACGGTGTCGCTCAGCGGCGTGTACCGCTGTCCGTCCTGAAACATCACCACGTGCACGCGCGAAGTTAGCCACGTGGGGCAGGTGAGCAGCAGCTTGAAGCGATCGCCGTCGCGAAAGCTTCGAGCCGCCGCGCCGGTGCGCTCACTGATCAGCGTGATCGCCACCTCGCCGCCCTTGACGCCATCGCTGACCGACCGATGGGACGGCAGGTCGCGCGGCATCAGCATCAGCGCAAGCGCCGCGGCGAGCGCCGCCGCTCCTGCCCACCACGCCGTGCGCTTCTTTCGTAGCGGCACCGGCAACGGCGGCAGCACCGTGTCGTCGCTCAAGATCGCGTCCAGGCACGCGCGATCCTCGCTCGAGTCCGCGAGCTCGCGCTCCACCTGCGAGCGCTCGTCACCGCTGAGCTCGCCGAGCGCATAGCGCTCCAGCTGCAGCCACGAGACCGTCATGGGCGTACCTCCGGGGTCAGCGCCTGGAGCGCCTCTGCGGCACGGTTGAGCCGGTTCTGCACTGTCTTACGGCTGACGTTCATCACCGAGGCGATCTCCTCCAGCCCGAGCTCGTCGAAGAAGCGATAGATCAGCGTCTCCATCACCGACTCCTCCACGCGATCGGACAACTTGCACAACACGTCGAGCCCCAGCGCCTGCACGTCCGGAGCGATGCGCGCGGGGTACGCCATCGCCGTGGTCTCGCGCGCCAGCAGCCGCGACCGAGTCTTGCGGTCGCGCATCATGTTCAAGCAGCGATGGGTGAGGGCGCGATACAACCACGGCAACTCGAACTGCTCCGGCTCCGGACGCTGCAACAAGTCCAGAAACAACGTCTGCACCGCGTCGAGCGCGTCGTCCTCGTTGCGCAGCAGGCGTCGCGCCTTGCGCAAGAGAGCGGGTCCGTAGCGGCGGTAGCTATCCACGCAGCGGCATCAGTTGTAGAACCGCGCGAACTCGTAGTCGGTGCCGTCGTAGTTGCAGCTCCCGGTGGCGAGGTCAGCGGCGTAGACGACGCAACCGCCTCCGCAGCAAATTCCGAGCGCGTCGGGGTCGAGTGGGTAAATCGAGGTCGACGCTGTGCACTGCGCGTGGACCTCGCACGGGGTAGTCGTTCCGTAGCCTCCAAACACGTACGGCGCGTAGCAGGTGCGGATGCGCGCGCTGCTCTGCGCGGTGTAGCTCGCGGCCAGCTCGTAGGTCGCTGCCTGTAGGCCGGGCACACTGCCCGTTTCGCCGCAAACTTCGCCTGCTACGCAGTCGGCGGCGATGCGGCACGAGGTCCCGCAGCGCTTCGCACGACCGGTCCCACCGCCGCAGCGCAGTCCACCGGTGCACTCCGCGTCGACCTCGCACAGCGCACCGCGCGGCAGGATGGCGTCGAAGCGCGGCACGCAGGAGCGAGCGTTCGCCTCGAAGGCGTCCGTGTAGCGGCAGCGCAGGCCGGCGCCGCAGTCCGCGTCGGTGGCGCAGTCGCTGCACTGACCGTTCACGCACTTCTTGCCGCCGCAGTCGTCGTCGGCGTTGCACTCGCCGCACACGCCGTCGAGCTCCGGGTAGCGGATCAGGCTGGGCTTGTTCCCGAACGCGCAGGTGCCAGACGCGCACTGGGTGCTCGCCGTGCAGCCGTCGCCCGTCCCGCAGCTACCGTTGGCGGCGCAGGCCCGGCAGACCCCTGCGGCGCACGCGCCAGCCATGCAGTCCTTGTCGGCGCCGCACGCCGTGCCCTCGGCGCAGCCACCTGCAGCGCAGGGCGAGCACTTGCCCAGCACGCAGTAGTTGCTGGTGCAGCTCGCGTCATTCAGGCACGCCGAGCCGTCGGCCAGCGTGGTGGCGGGCAGCCCTGCGCAGTGGTCGTCGCCGCGCTCGAGCACCATGTATTCGAAGCTGGCTTGCCCCGGCCCCAGCTTCGCGAACGACGTGCGCAGGTGACGGGCCGCGGACGGTGCGCGCACGTAGTAGGTGCGCTTCTTCCACTCGCCCGGCTCCACCGGGACGCGCACTTCGACGCTGCCGTCGCTGTTGAAGTCGAACTGCAGCTCGAGCTGCGCATCGCGCGCCACGTCCGCGGTCAGCTTCACCTCCACGCAGTCGGGGATTGCGGAGACGTCGACGTCGCGCGAGATGCGCGCCGGCATGCCGACCAGGCGATGCCCCGTTTGCTCCTCGCGCCAGCTGCCCACTTCCTCGACGCTCCCCTGCTCGGTCGTCCAGAGACAGCCGAACTCGATGCAGGTGGGGCCGCCGATCATGCCGTACGAGCCGGCGTCGCCCACACAGCTCGTCAGCGTCAGCAGGGCCGGTAGCACGAGCGTTCGGATATTTCGCATGATCACCATCCCCCCACGGCGCCGTTGATGCGGATGCCGGCCAAGAAGTTCCAGGCTCCTGCCACGTGTCGCTCGCCGAGGTCGTTGTGGAGCGTGGGAGCGAACGAGTAGGTCGCCGCGCCCAGGAAGCCGAAGTGCCGAGACAGGCCCACGTTGATGCCCGCGGTGGCACGCAGCGCCACGTTGTAGTCGGTCTCTTCGTTGCTGTGCGTCTGCGTGGAGTTGCCCTGCGTCACCGGGTAGCGGAAGGCGCTGCGCGTGAAGGCCAGGCCTGCATCGGCCTCGCCGAACAGCACCAGCCAGCGCTTGAAGATCGGCAGCCGCCCGCGCACGCCACCGGTCACCGCGCGCGTGCGCCACTCGAAGTCGTGCCAGCTGTTGACGCGGTTTCCGTGTCCGTAGCTGGCGTCGATCAGGCCGTAGCGCGCGACCACGCCCACGTAGCGGCTCAGCATCCAGCCCAGGCTGGCGTCGAAGCCGTACTTGACGTGCACCGAGTCGCTGATGTCGAACTCGTGCACGCGCCGCGTGTACGCGTCGTCGATGCCGTAGCTCGTGACCTGCGCGAGCTCCAGGAACCAGCTCTCCAGCGCGAGCTTGTCTGCGTTCAGCTGCTGGCCCTCGGACTTCGCCAGCTCCTCGGGCAGCGCTACCTCCGGACACTGCTCGGGGGCGAGCGACGCCACCGCGCCGCGCGTGAGCGACACCTGGCAGCTGCGCGCGCTCTTCGTGCCCCGCACCAGCACGTCGTAGTGGCCACTCGGCAGCGCGATCAGCAAGGGGGCGCCGGGCGCCTTCACCAGCTCCGCCATCACCGCGCCCTGACCCACTTGCTGCACCAGGATCTTGCCGCTGATGTTGCCCGAGATCGCGAGCTGCGCGTCGGCGTCGACGGGGTAGCTGAGCGGAACGTCGCCCTGGCCGGTGAGCGCGGTCTCCAGCGTCGCGTGCTGCGAGCCCACCTGGGTGCGGGCCGTGTCCGCGAGCGTGTGCTGGTACGCGTAGGCGTACGCCTCGTCGAGCGACACGCGCCCGTTGCGATCGCGATCGCCCGCGCCGCGCAGCGAGACCAGCAGGTGGTGCGTGAAGTAGCTGGAGCCGAGCTCGCGAGACTCCTGCGAGAACTCGGAGCCCGTGCTCGACGCCATCACCGCGACGCCCGAGCTGTTGAGCTTCTGCACCGACTGCACCGAGAAGTCGCTCGCGGGCGAGGCGCCCTTCACGCGCGAGAAGGCGCCGCTCTGGCAGGCATCCAGCACCACCACCGTCAGCGTGCTGGGCAGCGCCATCAGCGACGCGCGCAGCTCGGCGAGTGGGAGCTCGGCGCTCCCGAGGCTCAGCGCGCTCGCGCGCGCATGGCCGGAGTAATAGAAGATCAGCTGCGACTGCTCGCCGGCCGAGGCGTGCGCCTCCAGGCGGGTGCGCAGCTTCGTCAGCGTCTGCTCCACCTGCGCCGGCGTCGGATCATTCAGCCGCTCGATGTGCTCGGCCGGCGTGCGCCCGAGCTCGCGCAGCACCGAGGCCACGTTCTCGGCGTCGCGCTGCGCGAACGCGAGCTCGTTCTGCCCCTCACCGCCGAGGTTGCTGCCGATGACCAGCGCGTACGAGTGCACGCGCGCATCGGCAAGTGTGAGGGCAGGCCAGCTCAGCAGCGCCGCCAACCAGATTCGCCATGTGAATCCCATCGTCCCCTTAAGCCCGCGACCCGGGCCGTGTGGGAACCGCGGGGCGCTACTTTTTCTGTGCCACCTTCGCCCAGCTGTCTTTGAGCGGGATGGTGCGATTGAAGACCAGAGCATCGGCCCTGGAGTCCAGATCCACGCAGAAGTAGCCGACGCGCTCGAACTGGTAGCGCTCTTCCGGGGTGACGCCGCGCAGGCTGGGCTCGACTTTGGCGTGCTGGATCACCGCGAGCGACTGCGGGTTGAGCACATCGGCCACCGTCTGGCCCTCGGGTAGGTCGAGCGGATCGTCCACCGTGAACAGCTTGTCGTACAGGCGCACCTCGGCGTCCAGCGCGTGCTCGGCGCTGACCCAGTGAATGGTGCCCTTCACCTTGCGACCGTCCTTCGGCTGGCCGCCGAGTGAGTCCGGGTCCCAGGTGCACTTGAGCTCCACGATCTCGCCGGCGTCGTCCTTCACGACCTCCTGGCAGCGGATGATGCACGCGTAGCGCAGCCGCACCTCGGCGCCGGGCGAGAGCCGGAACCAGCCCTTCACCGGCGTCTCCAGGAAGTCGTCGCGCTCGATGTAGAGCTCGCGCGTGAGCGGCACCTTGCGGTTGCCCCAGCTCGCGTCTTCGCTGTTGTACTGCGCGTCGAGCTCCACCGTCTCGCGCTCGGGGAAATTGGTCAGCGTGACCTTGAGCGGGCGCAGCACCGCCAACACGCGCTTGCTGGACGCGTTCAGGTCGTCGCGCAGCGTGTGCTCCAGCAGCGAGATGTCGATCATGCTGTCGCGCCGCGACACGCCCACGCGCTCGCACACGCGCCGCAACGCCGAGGCCGTGTAGCCGCGCCGGCGCAGGCCCGCGATCGTGTGCAGCCGCGGGTCGTCCCAGCCGCGCACGACCTTGTCCTGCACCAGCTTCTGCAGGTTGCGCTTGCTGAGCATGATGGTGTTGAAGAAGAGCTTCGCGAACTCGGTCTGCTCGGGCCGCGGGTCGAAGCTGAACTGCGACACCACCCAGTCGTAGAGCGGCCGGTGGTTGGCGAACTCCAGCGAGCACAGCGAGTGCGTCACGCCCTCGAACGCGTCCGACAGCGGATGCGCCCAGTCGTACATCGGGTAGATGCACCACGCGTCGCCCGTGCGGTGATGGTGCGCGAACTTGATCCGGTACAGCAGCGGGTCGCGCAGGTTCAGGTCCGGCGACGCCATGTCGATCTTCGCGCGCACCACGTGGGCGCCCTCGGGGAACTCGCCCTTGCGCATGCGCGCGAACAGGTCGAGGTTCTCCTCGGTCGAGCGCACGCGGAACGGACTGTCGACGCCGGGCTTGTAGAAGTCGCCGCGGTTCTTGCGGATCTCCTCCAGCGTCTGGCTGTCCACGTAGGCGAGCCCGCGTCGCATCAAGTCGACCGCGCTGTCGTAGAAGCGCTCGAAGTAGTCCGACGCGTAGAACAGCCGGTCTTCCCAGTCGAAGCCGAGCCACTTGATGTCGCGCTTGATCGCCTCGACGTACTCGACGTCTTCCTTGACCGGGTTGGTGTCGTCGAAGCGCAGGTTGCACTGCCCGAAGGGGGCCTGCGCGGCCGCCCCCCAGTTGACCGTGATGGCCTTGCAGTGACCGATGTGGAGGTAGCCGTTGGGCTCGGGTGGAAAGCGCGTGCGCAGGTGGCCCCGGAACTTGTTCGCGGCCAGATCCGCTTGGACCAGCTCGTTGATGAAGTTCGGAGCGTCTTCCTCCCCGGCAACGCGTGGGTTGGCTTCGGCCATAGACCGCCGTTTATAGCAGACCCCACAAGAGCGCTTCGCCTGTGCTCGACAGGAACGCCACATCCGGTGCGGCGTGGCCCTACGCACGGCCGGTTTTCCCCGTCGAGGTGCGGCCTCTTCCGTTGGCCCGGATCGTGAATAGGGTTGAGTCAGGAGAGGCAGTCATGACCCTGAGAAACTCGGAGACCTTGGCCCGCGCGCTGGTCGCCCTCGCGCTGGGAATCGGTTTCGTCGGCTTCGCCACCCACGCTCACGGATCGCGCACCGCCGGCCGCCACGAGGCAGCCGTACACGTTGCAGCGACCCCGGTCGTGGACGGCGCCGCCCACGCTGGAATCTGAGCCCCAAGGGGCCCACGGCAGCGAGACGACACCACTTTTGAGCAGTGGCAAGCGCGTGTGGCACCCGGAGTGCCTCACGCGCGCCACATGTGAGCGCGGCCGTCGACGGGCGCCACGGGCTTGATTACAGTAGGGCCCGCTTGTCCAAACGGCCTACTACCGCGCTCAGCGACGAGCTGATCGACTTCATCGCGCAGGGTGTGTCGCTGCTCGTCGGTACCTGCGACGCCAGCCAGGCTCCGCATGCGATGCGTGCGGTCGGCATCCGGATCCATGACGATCGGCGTCACGCGACCGTGTATCTGCCTGAGGTAACCTCGCGTCACACCGTCACAGATGTCGCGGTCAACCCTCGTGTTGCGGTGCTCGTGTCGCAGCCGACCGACCACCGCTCCTTTCAGATGAAGGGCTCCGTGACCAAAGTCTCGCCGGCCGGCGAGCCCGACCGCGCCTTGATCGAGGCATATCTGGGGCAGTTTGGCCGGCAGCTGGAGACGGTGGGCATGCCGTTCGACGTGGTGAGCTTGTTGTCGCGTTGGCCCGCGATCGCGCTCGAGCTGCAGCTGGAGGAGCTCTACCTGCAGACGCCCGGTCCCGGCGCCGGGCAACGCTTGGCCGGGCAGTCGCTATGAGCCAGGTGCGGCTGGAGACCCTGGTGCGCTGCTTCGAGGGCATCACGCCATGCGCGATCGCGACCGCCGATCCCGACGGCACGCCCAACATCACGTACCTCAGCCAGGTCTACTACATCGACAACCAGCACGTCGCGCTGTCGCGTCAGTTCTTCAACAAGACGCACCAGAACCTGCAGCGCAACCCGCGTGCGTGCCTGCAGTTCTACGACCCGCTGACGTTCCATGCCTACGAGGCGCAGCTCCGCTTCGATCACTCCGAGACCTCGGGTGTGATCTTCGACGCGATGGCGGCGCGGATCCAGATGATCGCGACCCACACCGGCATGAGCGGCATCTTCAAGCTGGTCGCCGCCGACGTGTGTGAGCTGACGTCGCTCGAGCGCATCGACCCGTTCTTGATGCCCGGCGCCGAGAACGTGCGCCTCAGCCACGTGCCCGGCGTGATGACGGAGCTGCGCGGACTGCAGCTGATCTCGGACCGCATCAACCGCGCCGAGAACATGGACCAGCTGCTGTCGGTGGCGCTGGCGTCGCTCGAGGAGTTCTTCGGGCTGCGCAACATCATGGTGCTCTTGCCGGACGAGTCCGAGCAGAAGCTGGTCACGATCGCGTCGCGCGGCTACGGCGAGAGCGGCATCGGCGCCGAGATCGCGATGGGCAAGGGCCTGATCGGCACGGTCGCGGCCACGCGCAAGCTGATGCGCATCAGCGGGCTCGCGCAGGATCTCCGCTACGGACGCGCGATCCGCGCGCGCGTGCAGACGCTCGGCGGCGATGCGCTGCTGACGCCGGAGATCCCGCTGCCCGGCTTGCCCAAGGCCGCCTCACAGCTGGCGCTGCCGATGTTGGTGGGCGACGAGCTGATCGGCGTGATCGTGTTCGAGAGCGAGAGCAGCCTGGCGATGCGGCTGTGGCACGAGTCGTTCCTGCAGGTGCTCTCGAACCAGATCGCGATCGGCATCGACCGCCTGCGCGAAGAGGAAGACGACGACCCGGCGCCGCTGCCGTCGCGCCCGTCGCTGGTGCCGCCCGGCGCCAAGCCACGCAAGTTCACGTTCTTCCGCAACGACGACTGCGTGTTCGTCGACGGCGAGTACCTGGTGCGCAACGTGCCCGGCAAGATCCTCTGGAAGCTGCTGAACGAGTACCAGCGCGCGCAGCGCACACAGTTCACCAACCGCGAGCTACGCCTCGATCCCACGCTCGGCTTGCCGGCGCTGAAGGACAACCTGGAGAGCCGACTGATCCTGCTGCGCAAGCGGCTGGTCGAGAAGTGCCCCGAGGTAAAGCTCGTGCCCACCCAACGCGGCCGCTTCGCCCTCGAGCTGGAGTGCCCCATCCAGCTCGACGAGCGCGATCACGGGTGAAGCATGAGCCTGGTGTCGCGTTGGGGGCTGAGCGTCGACGACCCCACGGTCGAGGACTTGAGGCACGCGCTCGATGAGCTGGACGAGGCCGACGACGAACACCCGGATGCCTGGGTGAGTCACGAGTCGGGCTGGACGCTCTCGGCCTTCGGGACCGGACTGCTGATCTGGAGCGACCTCGAGAGCAGCCACCGGCACATGCTCAAGGTCTCCCGCTCGCGCATGCTCGCGCTCTGGATGCGGCTACGCGACGGCGACCTGGCCGCCGTCGAGGCGGAGCCGTGGCAACCCGGCACGCCCTCTACCGAGCGCGAATCCGACTGAGTGCGGCGGCCGCGCGCGTGCTGAGCTGCGCTCGAGCGGCGATGGCCTGCTCGCGCAGCTCCAGCTCGAGCGCGTCGAGGTTCATCGCCAGGGTGGCGAACAAGCCGTGTAGTGACGCATGGAGCAGCTCCGCGCCGGCGATCACGTCGCTGTGCACGTGCGCGCTGGCCTGAACGATGGCTGCGAGCTCGAGGGCGGTCACGACCTGGCGCGCGGCCGTCAGTGGGACCTCGGTCGCGAGTCGAGCGGCATGGCGGAGCTCGCGCTCGCGTTGTTCGCCCTCGGGCATGCGGTGCGCGCGCAGGTAGGCGTCGAACGCGCGCACGTCTTCGTCCGCACAGGCGCTGAGCTCAGCGAGCAGCGAGCGCGCGCCCTGCAGCGCTGGCTGCGGCGTGCGCTTGTGCGTGATTTCGAGCGCCATGATCACCAGCCCGAGCCCGAGGCTCGCCGTCACGGCGCACACCGATCCGCCGCCCGGAGTAGGGCGCGCGCTCGCGATCCCGTCGCGAAACTCGGAGAGCGTCTGGTCCCACAGCGTCACGCCCGGCAAGGGTAGCTTAGGGAATAGTTAGGATCCGGTAGGAACTACTAAGGGACCGCCCCTCCACGCGTCGTGACACTTTCGGCCTGCGCTCGTGCGGCGCTCACGAAAGGTCTCGGCGAAATGGAGTGTGTGTTGCGTTGGTTGGGGTACGGGCTGCTGACCCTGGTCTGTCTGGCGGCGGCTGGCGTGGGCTACCTGTACTTGGCCTTCCCGATCATGACCGCACCTTCGAAGCAGGAGCTCCAGCCGAGCGACGCGCAACTGGAGCGCGGCGCCTACCTCGCCGAGCACGTCGCGGTGTGTGTCGACTGCCACTCGGAGCGCGACTGGAGCCGCTACTCCGGCCCGGTGGAGAAGGCGAGCTTCGGCAAGGGCGGCGAGCGCTTCGGCCACGACCAGGGCCTGCCTGGCGAGATCTTCGCGGCGAACATCACGCCCGCGCGGCTCGGCAGCTGGAGCGACGGCGAGCTCGTGCGCGCGGTGACCAGCGGCGTGACCCCGGATGGGCGCGCGCTGTTTCCGCTCATGCCTTACCCGTCGTACGGCAAGCTGTGCCGTGAGGACGCCGAAGCGCTGGTCAGCTACGTGCGCACGCTCGCGCCGAGCGACAACGTGGTGCCCGAGACCACGCTCGACTTTCCGCTCAACCTGATCGTGCGCACGCTTCCGCAGCCCGCGCAGCTGGTCGAGTCGTGTCCGGACGCGTCCGACACCGTGAAGCGCGGTGCGTACCTCGCGAACATGGGCGGCTGCCAGGAGTGCCACACGCCGCGCAAGGGCAACGACCTCGACGTCGAGCGCATGTTCGCAGGCGGCTCGCCGTTCCCGATGATGGGCGTCACCGTGACCAGCAAGAACCTCACGCCGGATGCGAGCGGCATCGGCAGCTGGTCGCGCGAGGCGTTCATCGAGCGCTTCGCCTACTACCGCGACCGCGCGAACCTGCACCACGTCGACAAAGGCGACCTGCAGACGCCGATGCCCTGGAGCATGTACGCCGGCATGACCGACGCAGACCTGGGCGCCATCTACGACTTCCTGCGCACCGTGAAGCCCGTGCAGACCGCGCCCCAGGCGGTCGCCGCGAACTAACGCTGGGCGGGCGCCGGCTCTACCTCGGCGCGATGCATGCGGCACGAGCCCGGGTCCGTGGATCGCGCAAGACGAGAGCTTCAAGCCTCCCTCAGCGCACGCGCCCCGCTGACCGCGCGCGTCAGGGCACGCTGAAGCCACGCGCGCGTAGCATCGTGGTCAGCGCGATCAGAGACATGCCCGTGATCGCGGTGAAGTCGGCGCCGTCGATCTGCTCGATCAGCGCGATGCCGCGGCCCTCGATCTTGTAGCTGCCGGCGCAGTCGAGCGGCCGGTCGGCGTCGACGTAGCGCGCGAGCTCGTCGTCGCTGAGGCTGCGCATCGTGATCGTGTGCAGATCGATGTGCGCTTGCTCGTCTCCGTCCGGCGCGCGCAGCACGATCGCGGTCCAGAGCCGGTGTGTACGCCCGCGCAGGCGCTGCAGCTGCGCGATCGCGTTCTCGCGCGTGAGCGGCTTGCTCAACATCTCGCCGTCGAGGTCCGCGATCTGATCGCCGCCGAGCACGTGCGCATCGGGATGGAGCGGCGCCAGGCTGCGCGCCTTCGCGCGCGCCAGCTGCAGTGCCTGGTGGTCGAGCGGCACGCGCGGGTCCTTCAGCGCGTCTTCGTCGCACAGCGGTGCGGCGGCGGTGAACGGAACGCCGAGCCGCTCCAGGAGCAGCGCGCGATAGGGCGAGGTGGAAGCGAGCACCAGCTTCATGAGCTGGCGATCATACCTCAACGGGTAGCGATCGAACTCGGCAGCTCTTCGGAGAGCGCGCTCTGGGTGCAACCGAGCTTGGCAGAGGCGGGCGTACAACGGGCGGCCGCGTTGGGCGCGAGCTCGAGCCAGTTGAAGCGCGGGTCGACGAAGTCGCTGCTGATGAAGTTGGCGCCGCTGGCGAGCGCCGCGTCGCGACGCACGGGGTTGCGGTGCAGCTCGGCGTCGGCGCGCGTGCGCACCAGGAAGTGGCTCTTGAGCGCCTCGTCGATCTGCGCGCGCTCGTGGATCGGGTCGTCGTAGAACACGACGCTGGTGTGCGGGTGCGCGGTGTCGCGCTCGGCCACGAACATCACGCGGCCATCGAGGCGCGGACGGCCCGAGGCGTAAGCGGCCTTGTGGCGCGGCGCGCCGAACATCACGAACGCGATCCGACCGCGCGCGGCCTCGACGGTGGGCCAGCCCTTCTCGACGATCGCTTGCTTGAGGCTCGGCGCCTGACCCACGACGTCTTCGGGCAGCAACAGCTGCTCGCGCGAGAACACGCGCGTGATCGCGAAGTCGATCGCGTCCAGCCGGCCCTCGAGCGTGGAGGGCGCGAGGTCGTCTTTGACCTCGATGAACACGAACACCGGCAGGTGACCGGTGTGGCTGCGCGACCAGGCGTCGATCGTGGTCAGGCAGTCGACGAATCGTGAGCAGGTGCTGCGGCCATCCACGAGCGGCAGGTGGGCGACGCGGAGCTCGCCTTTGGTCAGCCGAACATCGAGCTCGAACTGCCGTACGTCCTGCGCCTCCAGCTGCGTCTCCAGCGGAGCGTGAGAATACTTCCAACCACGCGAGAGCGCGATGCGCGGTGCCCGGTGGTAGCTGTTGTGCGAGCCCTTCACCTGCACGTCGCTCAAGGTGAGCGCGGGGCGCTCCACTTCGCGCTGCTGGGGAGTCGGCTGCGTGTGCGCTGCCGCGTAGAGTAGCGAGCCTCGCCCCTCCCGCGGCGCGAGATAGCTCAGGTTTCCGAGCTCGGGAAGGTGCGTGCACGCACTGGTCGCACCTACCAAGACGCTAAGAAGCGCGCCCGACAGAGCGCGCAGGGGACGTAGCAACTTCAACCTCCAGCTCCCGTTCTCGCTGATCCCGAAACCGATTGCCAGCAAAACCCTGCACACACTCTTGCGGCGTTACGGTCGGTGACTAGCACTCCAGATGTACCGCACTCGCGCGCGATCAGCTCAGCGGGAGTGGAGGGCTGCTTCACTTCGCTCGCACTGCTCAGCCGAAGCCCAGCAACTTCCCACCTTGGAAGACGGCGAAGCTGCAGACCCAGGCCAGCGTGGTCATGTAGACGAGCAAGAACACGGGCCAGCGCCAGCTACGTGTCTCACGCTTGACCACGGCGAGCGTACTCACGCACTGGCAGGCGAGCGCGAAGAACACGAGCAGCGAGAGCCCCACCAGCGGGGTGTAGGCGGGCTGTCCGTTCGCCTTGGTCTCGTTGCGCAGGCGATCGCGCAGGCCTTCGCTCTCTTCGTCTGCATCTTCGCCCACCGAGTACACGACGCCCATGGTGGCGACGAACACCTCGCGCGCGGCGAAGGCGCCGATGATGCCCACGCCCATCTTCCAGTCGAAGCCGAGCGGCGCGATCACGGGCTCGATCGCATGGCCGAGGCGCGCGCCGTAGCTGTGGTTGAGCAGCTCACTCTTGGGCAGCTCGTGCGCAGCTTCTTGGGCGCTGTCGCCCTGCGCGTGGATCGCGACGTGACCGGTCGGCTCATCGTGCTGGCGCGGAAAGTTGAGCAGCGCCCAGAGCACGATGCTGCAGCCGAGGATCACGGTGCCGGCCTCGCGCAGGAACGCCTGCGCCTTCTGCCACATCATGCGCAGCACGTCGCCGAGGCGCGGCAGGCGATACGGCGGTAGCTCCAGGATCAGCGCGGACGCACTGGCGACGGGCAACACCGTCTTCGACAGCACCCACGCTGCGAGCAACGAGACCACCACCGAGAACAGGTACATGGCCACCATCAAGCCGCTCTGCACCGGGATGCCGAGCACCTTGGCGGTGGGCGAGAACAGCGCGCCGATGATCAGCGTGTAGACCGGCAAGCGCGCCGAGCAGGTCATCAGCGGCACGACCATCATCGTCAGCAAACGATCGCGCTGTCGCTCCATCGTGCGCGTCGCCATGATCGCGGGCACCGCACACGCGAAGCCGGACAACATCGGCACGAACGCGCGGCCGTGCAGGCCCATGCCCTTCATGATGCGGTCCATCAAGTAGGCGACACGCGCCATGTAGCCCGAGTCCTCCATCAGCCCGACGAAGAAGAACAGGAACAAGATCTGCGGCAGGAACACCACCACGCTGCCGGCGCCGCCGATCACACCCTCGACCACGAGCTCGCTGAAGATGTTGTCGCCGAGCAGCCCGCGCGCCTGCTCGCCGAGCGCGGAGAAGGCGCCCTCGATCAGATCCATCACCGGCTCGGCCCAGCTGAACAGCGCCTTGAACAGCAGCATGTTCACGCCGAGGAAGGTCGCGAACCCGAACACCGGGTGGATCAGCACGCTGTCCACGCGCTCGGTCAGCTGGCGCGCCTTGGTGCGCTTGGTAGGCGGCTTCACGTGCGCGTCGATCCACGCGTAGCGCGCCTGCACGGCCTCGTCATCGATCGCGCTGCCGACCTCGTCGTTCGGGATCTCGCGCGTGAGGGCGTTGCGCAGCGCCTCCGGCAGCACGAGCTCATCGCCGCCGCCTGCGGAGGTCATGGCCCACAACGCGAGCCCATCGGACGCCGGCCACGCGCTGGGCAAGCTCGCCTTGATCACGTCGAGCCGCGCTTGCAGCGGCTGCGAAGGTGCAAAGCGCAGCTGCGGCGCTGGCAGCTCCTCTCGCAGCGTGCGCTCGATCGTCGCCTTCAGCTCGTCCACACCCTGGCCGGTGCGCGCGATCACGCCCACCACCGGGCAGCCGAGCAGCGTGGACAGCTGCTCGGCGTTGTGCGCGTCCGACGCGGCCTCGTCGATCATCGTCAGTGCCACGACCAGCTTCAGGCCGAGCTCCTGCGCTTGCAGCACGAAGTACAGGTTGCGGGAGAGGTTGGTGGCGTCGACACAACACACCACGAGCTCGGGTCGCGGAGCTTCGCCGAGGCCGAGCAGGGCATCGATTGCGACCTGCTCCTCGCGGCTGCGCGCGGCGAGTGAGTAGCTTCCCGGCACGTCGACCACGGTCACGCGCCCTTCTGCCAGCGCGAGGTCCGCGGTCGCGAGCTCCACGGTGACGCCGGGGTAGTTGCCCACGCGCGCTTGCGCACCGGTGAGGCGGTTGAACAACGTGGTCTTGCCGGTGTTCGGGTTGCCCGCGAGTGCGACCCTCACCGCCGGACCTCGATCGTCAGCGCTTCCTTCTTGCGGATCGAGAGCCGCGAGCCGCGCACCTCCAGCTCCAGCGGGTCCCCCAACGGGGAGACGCCGATCACCTCGACGCGCGTGCCGGGCACCAGGCCGAGCTCCTGCAAGCGCCGCCGCACCGGGCGCGAGCCG
>DASUME010000447.1:0-4860 GCA_036277895.1 Polyangiales bacterium | reverse complement strand
CACGAGGTGGGTGCGCGGCTGATCATCTGTGGCCACTCGCACGTGCCGTTCATCGGCCGCGACAAGGGCCTGACCGTGTTCAACCCCGGCTCGGTCGGCCCGCGCCGCATGCGGCTGCCGATCGTGTTCGGCGTCTTGGAGATCACGAGCGGAAAGTTGTCGCTACGCCACATCGACTGCGAGACGGGCCGCGACTGGACGCCGTAGGGCTAGACACGGCGCGAGCATGAGGGTAGTCGTCGTCCGTGCGTCGCCTTGCGCTTGGATTCGCGTGCTTGTTGGCCTGCTCGACCGAGCGCGAAGGCCCGTCGGTCGACGCGGGCACTTCGCTGCTCGACGCCGCCCCACACCTCGACGCGAAGACCGATGCGCGGCCGAGCAACGCGCGCGCGGACCGACCGGGCTTCTGCGATCGTCCGGGTGACGACGTGGTGCGCGACGTGTTCTGCGGCGACGTGGCTCCGCAGATCACGAACTTGCGTGAGCTGTATGACCAACTCGGTGTCAACGGCTCCATTCGCCCACCCGGCGCGACCGCGTACGCCGACGCGGGCTACGCGATCGAGGACCCGACCACGATCATCGACGTCGCCGTGTTCATGGGCCACTCCACCGCGCTCTCGGGCCGGCTGGTGTCGCCGATCAACCCGCGCGCGATCCTGTTCGGCAAGCACAACGTCTCGACTTTCCAGCGCGGCGTGCAGCAAGTAGAGATCGTCGCCTTCGCGCGCGACCGCTCGTTCCTCAACTTCTACCTGCTGCAGTTCGAGCAGGCCTGCAACGAGACGACCTGCAAGCCCGGGGACCTGTTCACGCCGCGCGTGGAGCAGAACTGGCTGCGGGTCGGCGTCCGCGACGCCGAGCAGCTCAAGAACACCACGTTCGACTGTCGCCAATGCCATCAGCGCGGTCGCGACATGCCGATGTTGCTGATGCGCGAGCTCGAGTTCCCGTGGACGCACTTCTTCGAGCTCGACGACCCGAGCTACAGCGCGGGCGCGCTGCCCGGGGTACGCGGCCTCGATCTGGTGCGCGACTACAACCGCGCCAAGGGCGACGAGCCCTACGCAGGCCTCGCCGCCTACACGCTGCGCCACACGTTCGGCGTGCTGCTGCAGAACCTGGTCGCGCGCGATCAGCCGCTGCTGTTCGACGCGCCGAAGATCGAAGAGGAGCGCTGGCCGTTCAACGAGCAGGACGGCACGTATCCGGCTGCGCCAGGCGCGAGCGCGAGCTGGGAAGCGGCCTACGAGGCGTTCAAGCGAGGCGAGCAGCTCGCGATGCCCCACTTCGATCCGCGGCCCACCGACGCCGTGAAGCAGGCCGCGCTCACGGCCGCCTACCAGCGCTTCCGCAACGGCGAGCTGCGCGCGGACGAGCTGCCTGATCTCTCCGACATCTTCCCTGACGACCCGATGGAGCGCGCGCGGATCGGGCTGCAGAACGAGCCCGGCGCCACACCCGCGCAGGCGCTCGTCCAGGTCTGCGCCGGCTGCCACAACGACGTGCTCGATCAGACCATCTCGCGCGCCCGCTTCAACGTGGCGCTCGCACGCATGAGCGCGGCCGAGCTGGAGGTCGCGATCGATCGCCTCCAGCGCGACCCGCAGGCTCCCGGCGCGATGCCGCCCCCCGAGAGCCGCCACCTCGATCCGGACGCGCGCGCCCGGCTGATCACGTACCTGCGCGATCGAAACACCGACGACGACGCGTTCCTCGGCCGCGCGGCGTCGCTCGGCATGACCGGCGGCGCGAAGCCCTGAGGCTCAGCGATCGTAGAGCCGCAGGTAGCCGATCGAGTACATGCCGTCGCCACCCGAGGGCCGGACGTAGATGTAATCGAAGCCCGCGCTGCGCGCCGCGTCCGGCACCTGCACCTTGCGAGTGCGCATCGCGCCGCGCGCCTCGGCCGGGGTGTCGACCTTGGCGAGCGCCTTGGTCCCGCTGCGAAACTCGAGCCTGTAGTCGTCGTTGCCGTCGACGCTGAGCTCCAGGCGCACCGCGTGCGATGGCTTCGGCAGCTCGATGGTGACGCCGCGCGCCGGGATCTGGAAGGTGCCGGTCGCGTCCCAGAGCGCATGCTCGCGCACCGGCTCGCTCAGGTCTTCCAGCGTGGCGTGGCTGGTCTTGGGATCGCGGTAGCGGTCGCGATCGAGCAGCGAGTCGCGCAGCCCCAGGTTCAACAGGACCACGGCCTTGAGCCGGCTGAAGCTGAACAGCGGGCCCGCGATCACCTCGTGCAAGAGCCCGTAGTACGTGCACATGCGCTTGTCCTTCATCAAGCATGTGCCGTCCACGCTGGCGACCGTCTCGGGATACCCCGAGGGGATCTGGCGTACGTAGTGCCCCACGCGCCAGCCGTGATCCTGGCGCATCGGCAGCCGCGCCAGCAGCGGATCCGTGAGCGCGAGCGGATCGATGATGTGCAGCCCCGGTCCGGCGTGGAAGCCGAGCAGGCCCACGTTCTCGTTCACGACGATCTTCTCGCCGCGCCGCTGTAGCTCGCGCCCGAGCCCGGCCCACTCGTGGTTCGGCACTGGGTTCACGCGCACGTTGAGCACGCTCGACATGTGGTCGCGGAACACCAAGCGCTCGTCGGCGATGCCGTTGTACGTGAACTCGCGCGTGAGCGCTTCCTTGGCCAGCGGGTGCAGCATGAACAGCGCGAACGGCAGCACCACCGCGGCCGCGCGCACCGGATCCTCCAGCGGCAGCTCGGAGATCGCGATCAAGCATACGCCGGTGAAGAACGGGATCGTCCAGAAGCGGCCGTGCATGAAGTCGCCGCCGATGTTGATCACGTAGAGCGTGTACAGCAGCAGGCCGAGCGCGATCAGCAGCTCGCGCGGCCGGCGCTGGAGCAGCGCGGTGGCCACACCCGCGAGCGCCACCGTGTGCAGCGGCAGATCCCAGGCCAGCCCGTCGAGCCAGTACACCAAGCCCTGGCGCACGACGTCGAGCCGCGGCAGGCCCGTGTTGAGCTTGGCGTAGGCGGTGTTGGGGAACGGGAAGCCGTAGTAGAAGACCGAGAATAGCTCCCAGGCCAGGAACGGCGCGAAGCCGATCGCGAGCGAACGCGCCGTGCTCCTCGCGCCCACCGCGCGCAGCTCCAACCAGCTCGCGTGCACGAGCGCCGGGCCCACCACCAGGAGCGCGTCGATGCGCGTGCAGGCCAGCAGCGAGACGGTCAGCGCGAGCTGCCAGAGCGGCGTCGCGCGCGCGGCGTACAGGCCGACGAAGAGCGCGATCAGCAGGTGCGAGAGCGGGTTCTCCAGCCCGCTGGTCGAGAAGTCGATGAAGCCCTGCGACAGCGTGAGGAGCACGATCGCGACCACGGCGTGCCCGGCCGTGCGCGCGTAGTGCACGAGCGTGTACGCCGCGGCGCCGGTGGTGAGCACGCCGAGCAACACGGTGGTGAAGAAGGCCTCACGCGTGATCGCGTAGCCGGTCGCGAGCAACAGCATCCAGAGCGGGTGCGTGTACGACTGCACCCGCTCGTCGACGTTCCAGCGCAGCCCAAAGCCGTTCACCCAATTGTCGACCGTGCGCAGCGTGATGTACGCGTCCTCCGTCACCCAGCTGACTCGCAGCACGAGCCCCAGCAGGACCACGACGGCACCGAGGGCCAACAACTTGGGCTTCGCGACGGGGACGGCTTGCTCCATGGGCAGGGCCCGTAGGTAGCATGTTCCGCCCGCCAAGACTCAACGGTTACGTCGGCTCACCCGGCCGCGAAACCTCGCGCATCAGAGCTGGAGGTCGCCGGCGGCTTCGGGCTGGTAGAGCAGCTCGACGACGCGGAAGCGGCGCAGGCGGCCGTTCGGCATGCGCCAGTCGATCGCGTGGCCGACCGAGAGCCCGAGCAGGGCGCTGCCCACGGGTGCGAGCACGGAGATCGCCTCCTCCTGCGTGGACTGCGACGGGTACACCAGGCGCGCCTCGATGCGGGCGCCGCTGTGCAGCTCCTCGAAGCGCACGCGCGAGTTCATCGTGACCACGTCCGCGGGCACCTGGCGCGCGCTGACCACCTGCGCGCGCTCCAGCTCGTGCTCGAGCCCCGCGACGTCGCGCCGCGTCTCGGACGGAAGGTCGTCGATCAGGTTGGAGAGCCGCAGGGAGTCGGTCTCGGTGACGATGATGGCGGGATGGAACATGGGGGCCTCGAAGAGCGTGAGCAGCCTGAACAGCAGCCAAAAGATCAGCAGCGCGACACACAGCGCGGGCAGCCCAGCGGACCAGCCCGCGAGCGCGAGCGCAGCCACGCCCAGCAACGTGCGCGCCCAGCGCGACAGCCGTTGCGTCGTCGATAGCTGCGCGCCCAGCTCCCGTACATGCGCCACACGAACCTCCCGCTCGAGCTCCAGACTAGGCCCATCCACGCGGGCCGAACAGGGGCACAAACACCCAAGGGTCGTCAGTCCACGGCGACCCGTAGCTCCACGCTCGATCAGCTCGGGATCTCGCGCCGTTGTGCTTTCCCACGCCCACTCCCACGCCGGCTCACACGGGGGCTCTGCAGACTCTCGCCCATGACCCAGAGCCCCGCCGCCTACGCCGACATCCTGAGCCACTCGCAGCGCGCCAACTTCGACATCGATCAGCTGCTCGACGCGCGCCACGAGTTCGACTTCTCGCGCCCGTTCTTGCCGGACGCGCTCGCGCGCACGAACCGGCTGACCATGCTCTCGCCCGAGGAGCGCCTGGTGTTCAACCAGGTGCGTGCGCACGCGTACCTGAGCATCTTCGGGTTGGTCGAGGAGTTCATCCTGCCGTTCCTGCTCGACCATGCGCGCACGCGGCTGGACGCGAGCGACGCCGAGGTGCGCGCGCTGCTGCAGTTCGCGGGCGAGGAGGCCAAGC
>DASUME010000446.1:0-17662 GCA_036277895.1 Polyangiales bacterium | reverse complement strand
GGGCACCGTCTGCACGGCGGCCGACAGCGCCTGCCCCAGCACTTGCCCTCCGAACACGGCACCCCAGCCGAGGTCCTGGCTCTGCCCGCGGAACAGGTTCTCTTCGATCTGCTCGAGCGCGAGCTGCGTGACCAGCTCGCTCAACACCTTCGACATGCGTCACTCCCGTGCTTGCACCGAGAGTAAACGCCCAGCGAGGCCGGTGCACCTTCTACGGCCCGAAGGGCCGGCCTCAGAGGCACTCAGATGCGGTCGAGCAGGTACAACCAGGCGCCGTAGGCGCTGGCGAAGAAGGCCGCCATGCCGATGTAGCGCCAGTGCCGGCTGCGGCCGGTCACGCGCGTGACCTCGTCGGCACCGAGCAAGCTCGGCGAGACCGAGTATCGATCCCTGGGCGCGTCACCGACCTTCGGCATCGGGATCGTGCCGAGGTAGTCGAGGTCGTCCATGTTGAGCTCGATGGTCGAGCTGCGCAGCGCCTGCGCGCGGGGGCTCGCGGCGGGCGTGACCAGCGGCTGCTGCGCACGCGGGATTCCCACACGCTGGACGCGCGAGCTCGCAGCCTTCGCCGAGACGTACTCCTGCGTCTCCATGGTGCGCTTGCGCCGCGGCGCCGGGGTGCGCGCCACGCTCGTCAGGTGCCGGCTCTCCTGGCGCTGCACGACGGCGGTATTGGCCAGCTCCACATCGTGGGTCGAGGGCTTCGTCCACGCCCCGACCTCCGGCCCGTGAGCGCGAGGCGGGGCCAGCTCGAGCACGGGCTCGTCACCGCCGAGCATGTCCGCGTAGCCGGTGCGCACCTCGAAGCGCGCGAGGCCGATGTCGATGCGAGCGTGCTCGCTCAGCGGCACCCAGCCATCGTCGACCGGCTTGCCTCCCACCAACAGCCCCGGCTCGGGGCCGCTGCGCACGAAGGCGCGGCCGCCGACGACCAGCACCGAGAACGCGCGCGCGGGCACGAACGCCGCGCGGATTTGCCAGTCGCACGCCGCGTCGGCGCCGACCGAGATCATGGTGCCGCCAGGCGCCTCCGTCACCAGCCAGGTCGCGCGCGCCGCGCCGCCCTGTCGCAGACGAAGGAAGGCGGAGTACTCGCGCGGGCGCAGGTTCTGCGTGGAGGCATCGTTGGCTGTCGCGGCGTGTCCCATGCGGGGCTGCAAAAGCAAACTGCATACCGAGCGCATGGTACGCACGAAGCTTCGCCCAAATTGGGTCCTTGCCGCCGTTCTCGTGGTCGCCCTCACGGCGTGACCGGGGGGCATTGTCGCAGCGTGGCGCAAAGGCGCGCGCGCCCACGGTCATGCCGTCACGCTTGCGTCCGGCGCGGGCACGAAAAGGATGCGGGCGCATGCGAACGCTTGGCTTGTGCCTGTGCTGCTGGGCCGTGGGGTGCTCCGATGCAGGCGCTCCGCTGCCGCGCGATGCGAGTGCGTCTCGGGCGATCGAGGCCAGCGCTGACCCGAGCTACAGCTTCCCGTGCTCGAGCGCGCCCGCGGTCACCGGCGCGCCGACGTTCACCGCGATCTACTCCGAGATCTTCTGCAACAGCGGCTGCGTCGACGCGTACTGCCATGGCTCGCGCGGCGCGTGGGCCGACCTCGATCTCGCGCAGCTCGATGGCGCCTATCACGAGCTCGTCGCCCAGCCGACCGGCAAGCTGGTCCCGGTCGACAACCGGCCCACGTGCGCAGAGAGCACGCTCCTGCGCGTGAAGCCCGGCGCTCCCGAACAGAGCTTGCTCTACCTCAAGCTCAGCGGACGCGCGCCGTGCGGAACGTCCATGCCGCCGCCGAGCAGCGAGTACCACCCGATCGCCACCGCGCAGCTGGAGCAGATCCGTCGCTGGATCGAGCTCGGGGCGCAGAGCTTTCGCGACGACTGAGCCCTTGCATGCGCGACGCGATCCATGGCAACGAGTGCACGTATGATCTCGAGCTACAGAAACCTCAGTTCGACCTTACTACTGACCGCGTTGCTCTCTGCGTGTGGGGGAGACGACGCTGGCGGTGAAGACGAAGACGGCGCCGAGGCAGGCGCGACGCACGCCGAGGCGCTGCAGGCGCTCACCGTTGGCGCATGCGCGATCGGAAGTTGTCACGGCACCTCCGCCCAGGGAGATCTCCAGCTCGCAGCGGCGACGAACTTGCGCGAGTTACTGGTCGGCGTGAAGGCATGTGAAGCGCCGTCGCTCAACCTGGTGGAGCCGGGCGATCCGGACAAGAGCTGGCTCTGGATCAAGCTCACGGCGGAGTACGGCAGCGGCGGTAAGCTCAAGAGCGAGTCGTCGTGGGGAGCCTCGGGCAACTGCGCCACGAATCCCGGCGTGGGCTTCGGCAACCGCATGCCCGATGTGTCCCCGCCGACCTGGACGCAGGCGAACCTCGACATCGTCGAGAGCTGGATCAAGGGAGGCGCGCCGGGCCCGCTCTGAGGTCAGGCGCGGAGGCGTGAGGCGGTGCGCGCGTACTGCGCGGGCGTCTGCCCGGTCCAGCGCCGGAACGCACGGTGGAAGGCGCTCGGCTCCGAGAAGCCAACCGACTCCGCGATCTCCGCGATCGGGACGTGATGCCGCAGCGCGTCGCACGATTCCATGCAGCGCGCCTCATCGACCAGCTCACGGAACGACTGGCCCTCGGCGCTGAGGGAGCGCGCGAGCGTGCGCGGCTGCAGCCCGATCACGCTGGACACCTGCTTCATCGACGGCCTCGAGAGCATCGTGCGCGCGCGCAACACGCTACGCACGCGGTCGGCGACCGAGGTCACGCGCCGCACGTCGGCGAGGATCGCGTCGGCCGCATCGCGGTACTCGAGGTTCGAGCGCTCGTCTGCGTAAGGCTGCTTCACGCTGAGCGCGCTGCGAGCGAACACGATCTCGTTGCGCGCCTGGCCGTACTCCAGGCGCAGCCAGCCGAACAGCGCACCCACCGCGTTTCGACGCGGCGCGTCGTGTTGCAGTGAAACGCGCTGGAAGGTCGACGTCTCGTCGGCGACGAAGCGCCGGATCAGACGGACCACCATGGCGATGCTGTAGTCGGCCACGAAGCGATTGCCCGACGACGACGGCTTACCCAGCTCGAACGAGAGTCGGGCGCTGTCGCCCTCCTCGCGCAGCACGAACTGCAGATCATCGGCGATCAGCGGCGCGTAGCTCGCGAGCGTCTCCAGCGCCGCGCGCAGGGAGCTACAGGAGAGCAGCAGCGAGCTCACGAGCTGCAGCGTGTGCTCCGGCGCGCGCTCGCCGACGGTCAGGCCCAGCGCGTCATCGCCGAGCTGCGCAGACACAGCTCGCACTGCGTCCTCGAAGTCGTGCTCGCCGACTCGCGTCCGCAAGTCCGCGAGGGCCGTACGATCGAGCTGCAGCATCGCGAGCAGTGCGTCGGTGGCACTGTCGCGCGCCTCGAGGGCTGCAACGAGCTCACGAATGAAGACTACAGAAACTGGCACGCGTCCGCCCCTGACTGTGCGATCTCTCGACCCGAGTTGGGACGGGGTGTCTGCATCGGAGTGACCGCGCGTGCCAGGCGTCGCGCACTTTCGCCGCGTCGTATCACTTCTCGCCGTCCCCTATCTACGTTAACTACCTCGTCAGGACAACTGACCAGAAGGCTTCATGAGAACTGCTTTGGCGCGCGCGATGAAGTTCCACACTGCGCCTCGTTTCACGACGATCGCTCTTTCGCTTACCTTGTTGGCCGCCTGCGGTGGAGACTCGGACCCCGAGCCCGGTGAAGACGCTGTCTCCGGCGAGCGAGGTCAGCCTGGTGACTGGTCGAGCTATGGGCGCGACCACGCCAACACGCGCGCGAACCCTCTGGAGACCACGATCACGCCGGCGAACGTGAGCACGCTGGTCCAGAAGTGGTCATTCGCCGAGGGCGCTGTGACGAGCATGCCCGCCGTTTATGACGGCACGGTCTACTTCGGTGACTGGAACGCTGTGCTGCATGCGGTCGACGCGAAGTCCGGCGCGGAACGTTGGCGCGCGCAGGTGCAGGAGCCGACGCCGATCAACCAGATCAACAACACCACGCTAGTGACCTCCGACACGGTCTACACCGGTGCGCAGGGCGCCCTGTTGGCGGCTTACGATCGCAACACCGGCGCGCTGAAGTGGTCGAACAACATCGACGACCAGAAGTCTCTGATGTTGTGGTCGTCGCCGGTGCTGATCGACGACACGATCATCATCGGAGTCGGCTCGTTCCAGGTGTTCTTGCCGATGACCCCGCCCTTTCGGGGCAGCGTGCTCGGCGTGAACGCCAAGGACGGCAGCGTGAAGTGGCAGCGCTTCTTGACCGAGGGCAGCGGCGTGTCCGTGTGGTCCACGGCCGCGATCGATCCCACGCGCAAGCTCGCGTTCATCGGCACCGGGCAGGAGTACACCACCGGCGCCAGCACGCCCTACTCGGACGCGGTGGTCGCGATCCGCTACGAGACGGGCGAGATCGCGTGGGCCGCGCAGTTCACGGTCGGCGATCGCTTCCAGGCGGGCCAGGCCGAGGGTCCCGATCACGACGTCGGCGCGGCGCCAAACCTGTTCGAGCTCAACGGCAAGGCAGCGCTCGGCGTGGGCGACAAGGCCGGCCGCTACTACGCGCTCGATCGCGACACGGGAGCCGTGATCTGGAAGCGCGAGCTCACACCCGGCGGCGCCAACGGCGGCGTGATGGCGACGGCCGCCTACGCGAACGGCGTGATCTACGTCGCGTCGAACGATGGCAACACCGGCGGTGAGGCGGGCGAAGGCGGCGGTCCCGGCGCGTGCACCATCTTCGCGCTCAACGCAGCAGACGGCACGTCGAGGTGGGAGGCGCCTTCCACGTCCGGCACCTTCGGCGCGCTCACGGTCGCGAACGGCGTGCTCTACGCACCGTCGCTGGCGGGCGAGATGCGCGCCTACGACGTCAACACTGGCGCACGGCTGTGGAACCAGCCCATCGGCATGTCCATGGGCGCAGGCATCACCGTCTCCAACGGCATGATCTACGCCGGCCACGGCTGGGTCTGGGCACCGATCTTCCCGGTGCCCGGCGGACTGGTCGCATACGGGCTGCCCTGAGTCTTCAGACGCCTCAATCGAACTTGGATCTGGAGAGGTTAACATGCGAATCGTTTTCTTCTGTGCCGCGCTCGCGCTCGGCGCGTGTGGCGATGACTCCAGCGAGAGCGGGGACATCCCCGAGCCACGACACTTCAGCGAGCTGACGCTGCCGTTCAACGACGCCCCGGCCTGCATCGCGACGAACTCGAAGAAGCACCAGGACGACAGCAGCCTCACCGGCTGCCGCTGCAATGCCTGCCTCGAGCTGATGCAGGAGTGCGAGGCGGTGCAGGGCTGCCAGGAGATCGTCGCCTGCTCCAACCGCACCGGCTGCCTCGACGAGTTCTCCTGTTACCTGTTCCCCGGTGCACAGTGCGCGTCGATCATCGACCGCTGGGGCAACTCCTCGATCGCCACCGCGATCTCGCTCGAGATCATGGCCTGCACCACCACCCACAACTGCCGCTGAGGTCCGCTCATGTCACGCCGCTTCCCCTGGTTGGCCCTGCGCAAGAAGACCGCTCCCGAGCTGCCGCTCGAGCCGCCGATCTGGCTCAACAACCACTCCAACGGTGAGTACTACCACCCGCAGACGCCCAACGAGGCGCGCATGCGCCGCGAGATCTTGCGGCGTGCGGACGAGCAGTCGCGCTACCTGGGCATGGACCGTCGCGAGTTCCTCGCCAGCTCGATGGGCATGGTGACCACACTCGCGGTGATCAACCAACTCGGCGGCTGTAGCTCGGACGGCAGCGACGCCAGGCTCCCCGAGCTGCCCGGCACCGGCAAGCTGATCGAAGGTCCGTACGTCGCACCCGTGGTCGCGACCTGCGAAGAGACCAACTTGCTCAAGGGCGAGGAATTCATCTTCGACATTCAGACGCACAGCTTCGACGACGGCGAGTGGCGCACCAAGAACCCGGTCTACCCGCGCTTCTTGAACCTGCTCGGTGGCTGCGCCGACGAGAGCAACGCGCTCGACTGCTTCACGCAGGACCACTACGCGCGGCTGATGTTCGCGGACAGCGCGACCACGATGGCGGTGATCACCTCCTGGCCCGCCGCCACCTGCGCAGAGGATCGCAAGCTGTTCGGGCGCAGCGCGAAGGCGTGCGGCCTGCCGCTCTCCAACGAGGGCATGAAGACCTTGCGCGACTGGGTGAACATGCGCTCGGCCTCGCAGCGTGTGGTCAACCAAGTGCAGATCATGCCGAACGACAACCTCGAGCTGCAGATCGAGATCATGGCGGCGGCCTTCGCCGACAAGACCTGGGGTGCGGTCAGCTGGAAGTGCTACCCGGCCTGGCGCTCGGACAACTACCCCTCGCCCGAGGGCCATGCGCGCGGCTACTTCCTCGACGATCCGGTCGGACGTCGCTTCATCGAGGCGGGCCTGTCGATCGGCGTACCGAACTTCGCCGTGCACAAGGGCCTGCCCATCCCCGGCTTCGACGTGGAGCACAACCACCCGCGCGACATCGGCGTGGTGGCCAAGGACTACCCGGACGCGAACTTCATCGTCTACCACTCGGCCATCGGCTCGGGCTCGGCGTTCAACTTCTTGTCCGCCTTCAACGGCTCCACCACCGAGCGTCAGCCGTTCGATCCGAACGATCCGGCGCCGCAGGGCGTGAACGCGCTGATCAAGTCGGTCCTCGACAACGGGATCACGCCCGGCAAGAACGTGTACGCCGAGATGGGCAGCGCCTGGCAGAACGTGATGACCGACACCATCGCGGCCCAGCACTACCTCGGCAAGCTGCTCACGTACTTCGGGCCGGACAACATCGTCTGGGGCACCGACTGCATCCTCAGCGGAAGCCCCCAGCCCCAGATCGAGGCCTTCCGCGCGTTCACGATCACGCCGCAGTTCCAGCAGCAGTTCGGCTACCCGGAGCTGACGCCGGAGATCAAGAAGAAGATCTTCGGCCTCAACGCCGCGCGCATCTTCCGTGTGGACCCGGCGGCCAAGCGCTGCGCCGTGCAGGACGATACCTTCGCCAAGGCCAAGCGTGAGCTCGACGCCGAGTTCGGCGACCGCCGCTGGACCGCGGAGGAGCCGATCGGCCCGAAGGACAAGCGCACCTACCTGGAGCAGGCGAAGAAGAGCATCGCGCAGGGCAAGCCCGGCTGAGCGAAAGCGAGCTCAGCCGCAGCCATGCCGCGCAACGTCGCGGTCCCTTTGATGACTTCCACCCCGTGCGGCCATTAGCTGAGGACGGGAGCATAACTTATGGCAGTTTCGGTGATCTTCGCGCGGGGGGTGGTCGCGGAAGTCCAGCGACGTGGTCTCGATCCCAAGGAGCTGTTGCACCGCGCCGGCATCGACGGGGCGCGCCTCGACGACCTGCGCGCGACGCTCGCACTCGAGGACTCGGCGCGCTTGGCGACGTGCGCGATGGAGATGACGGGGGACCCGGGGCTCGGTCTGACGATCGGCTCCACCGCACCCGAGAACATGCTTCAGATCTTCGGGCAGCTGCTGTTGACCGAGAGCACGATCCGCGAGGCGATCGCGACCCTCAATCGCTTCTCCAGCTTGTTCGCGGAGGGCACGAGCTGGAAGCTGATCGAGCGTGGCGACCTGGCGATCCTCACCTTCACGCCCGCGGCGCAGATGGGCGAGCCCACGCGTATGGCCGTCGACTACTGCCTGGCGATGACGGCGCGAATGGGCCAGCACTTCGCCAGCCAGCGCTCGCAGCTGCGTGAGGTTCACCTGCAGCATGCACTTCCCAGCTACGCGGCACGCTACGAAGAGATCTTCCGCTGTACGGCGCTGTTCGAGCAGGAGGACAACGCGCTGGTGTTCCCGCTGGAGTACCTCGACCGGCGTCAGCCCCACGCGGACGACACCGTACGCATCGCGCTGCGGGGCGCCGTCGAGCGCCTGCTGCACGAGCGCGTGCAGATGCTGAGTGTGGCCCAGCGGGTGCGCACGCTGCTGACCTACGAGCGCGATCTGTCTCTGATCAGCACCGACCGTGTGGCGCGTGCGATCGGGATGAGCGTACGCTCGCTGCGCCGCCGGCTCGGGCTGGAGGGCGCGCCGCTCTCCGGCCTGGTCGACGAGGCGCGTTGCAAGCGCGCCTGTCGCGAGCTGCGTCGCCCCGATGCGACCATCAAGCAGACGGCTGCCGTGCTCGGCTTCTCGGAGCCGAGCGCGTTCCACCGTGCCTTCAAGCGCTGGACCGGGCTGACGCCGCTCGAGTACAGCAACCTGTCCGAGGATCATCTGCCGACCGAGCTGGCCGCGCGCACCCTCGCCGAGAGCGACGAAGGCCCGCGCTACCGCGTCCGCACCTGACCTTACTGCGTGCCGTACAGACGGTCGCCCACGTCGCCGAGGCCGGGCAGGATCATGCCCTTGTCGTCGACGCCCTGGTCCACGGCGCAGGTGTAGATCGGGACCGAGGGATGTTCGTCGTGGAAGGCCTCGATGCCCTGCGGCGCGGCGATCAAGCATGCAAACTTCACCGAGCGCGCGCCAGACTCCTGCACACGGCGCACGGCCGCGGCCGCGGAGCCACCGGTCGCGAGCACCGACGAGATCACGACCGCGTCGCGCTCGTGCATGCCGTGCGGCAGCTTGAGGTAGTACTCGACCGCGGTGCGGAGCTTGGCGTCGCGGTACAGGCCCACGTGGCCGACGCGCGCGGACGGCAACACCGTGAGCATGCCGTCGAGCACACCGAGGCCGGCGCGCAGGATCGCGACCAGCACCTGCTTCTTGCCGTCGAGCTCGACGCCCTGCGCGGTGCCGAGCGGCGTCTGCACCTCGGTGGGCCGCGTGGGCGCGTCGCGCATCAGCTCGTACGCGAGCAGTGCGCCGATCTCCTGCGTGAGCTCGCGGAAGCTGCGTGTGCTCAGGCGCTTGTCGCGCAGCAAGGTGAGCTTGTGCTGCACCAGCGGGTGATCGAGGACATGGAGAGGTCCGCTCATCTCAAAATACCGTTCCATCGCTGTCGATGCGCAAGGGAGGGCCGCCGTCTTCGCGCAGTTGGCGCGCGATCTCACGGCCTGCGGCCCACGTTCCGCCCTCGAGGATCGCGGGCAAGCTGAGCTCGACGCCGAGCTCTCGGTTCACCAGCGGGGCCACCCGATCGAGCAACGCCACCGTCAGCGCGCGCCACTCGACGACCAGCTCATCGCCGGCGCCGTGCGTGCGCGCGAGTGCGCTGGGATCCCGCGGCGTCAACACGCCCAGGTCGATGAACAGGCCACCATTGCGGTACTCTGCCAGGCCGGTGAGGGCATCGAGGTTCGTCACGCGCAGACCCGCGACCGCGAGCGGATGCAGGAGCGAGAACGAGAGCCACTGCGAGAGCTTGTGGAACGGCACCAGGCCGGCCGTGAGACCACTGCCGCCCGCGTTCGGGTGCCGCCAGACGTCGCCCAGCGAGACGCCTTCCAGGTTGAGGCGCCCGGGCCAGATCGTCTGCAGACTGTCGAGCAGGGTCTCCAGGATCTTCGCGGCCGGCAGCTCCGGACCACCGAGGTAGTCGACGAGGCCTCCGATGCGACCTTGCTCTCCGAACACGTCCGCGCGGTTCTGCAGCGCCTCGCCGAGCGCGCGCAGCAGGTGCACGCGCCCCTCGACGCCCACCAGCGGATTGGAACGGCTGACCTGGAACGCGGCGTTGAGCTTGTAGGTATCGACGGCGGCCAGGCCGCCCGCGTCCACCTCGTACTCACGCCCGCGACTCGACAGCGCACCGCGGCACACCCAGTCGAGCGAGGCGATCGCGAGCCCCTCCGAGCGCCCGATCGAGAGCCCTTCCGAGGTGCGATAGCGCCACTCCATGCCCGCGCCGGCGTCGAGCAGCACGCTGGTGACCACGAGGTCGACCAGCACCCTGCCCTGCTCCTTGGCGTCGCGGTCGGACAGCTCGCGCATCACCTTGGCGACGCGCTGCACGCCCTCGGCATCGAAGTGCGCCATGCGGCTGTGCGCGGGTACCTGCAGCGAGGGGTAACGTTTGCGGGTGACCTGCGCCGTCAGCGCGGCGACCGCAGGCAAGCGATCGAGGTGCACGACGAAGTGCGCGAGATCATCGCGCAGGCCCGCCTCGAGCACGTTGTGGCAGCGCGCACGGATGGCCGCGCCGCTACGCAGTTCCTTCAACGCAGCTTGCAACGTCACTCGTCGAGCCCTCGTCCCTTGACCGTGGCCAACATCTCGGGCGGCGGGATGCTGCCCTCGGTGTAGTAGCCGGCCGCGATCTTGGCCTCGATCTCCACCCGGGCATCCGCCGGCACCAGCGCGTCCGGGATCTTGACGCGCTGTCCGATCGTGATGCCCGAGCCCACGATCGCGTTGTACTTCACGTTGCTCATCGAGACGAAGCGATGGATGTGGCGCACGCCGAGCCAGTGCAGCACGTCCGGCATCAGCTCCTGGAAGCGCACGTCTTGCACGCCGGCCACACACTCGGTGCGCGCGAAGTACGCGTCCGCGCGGTCGCCGCCCTCTTGCCGCTTGCGCGCATTGTAGACCAGGAACTTGGTGACCTCGCCGAGCGCGCGGCCCTCCTTGCGCGAGTACGCGATCAGCCCCGTGCCGCCGTGCTGCGCAGCGCGGATGCACTCCTCGATCGCGTGCGTCAGGTACGGACGGCAGGTGCAGATGTCCGAGCCGAACACGTCCGAGCCGTTGCACTCGTCGTGCACGCGGGCAGTGAGGGGGGTGTTGGAGTCCGCAATCTTACTCACGTCGCCGAACATGTAGACGGTCTGGCCGCCGATCGGCGGTAGGAAGACCTCGAGGTCGCCGCGCGTGACCAGCTCGGGGTACATGCCGGCCGTCTCTTCGTACAGCGCGTGCCGCAGCTCCGCCTCGTCCACGCCGAAGCGCTTGGCGACGCCGGGCAGGTACCAGGCCGGCTCGATCGCGGCCTTGGTCACCACGCAGTCGCCCGACTCGCGCAGCACCTTGCCGTCCGGCTTGAGGCGCCCGGCGGCGATCGCGGCGCGCACCTCGGGCATGTCGATGTGCGCGGTGGTGATCGCGATCGTGGGCTGGATGTTGTAGCCGGCCGCGAGCTCCTCCGAGAACACCTCGCCCACCAGGTGCCCGTACGGATCGATCGAGACGATCGCGCTCGGGTCGGCCCACTGCGGGTGGGGACCTATCTGCTTGGTGGGCTTGGTGTTGGTCAGGTCCGCCTGGTGCGTGGGGTCGAGCGTGCCCGAGGCGACCGCGAGCGCGCGGTAGATCGAGTACGAGCCGGAGTGCGCGCCGATCACGTTGCGGTGCCCCGCGGTGGTCAGGGTGGCGATCAGCGGACCGCGCGCCTCCGGCGTGGCCGCGCCCCAGTGGATGGGCAACGGCTTCTGGCCGTGATGGAAGGGATGGGAGAGCAGGCGGATGTGTCCGCTACGGCGCTTCTTGTTCATCAGGACATCCAGCTCCCATTCTCGATCTCAGCCCACTTGGACGTCACCTTTTTCAGCTTGGTCCAGAACTCGACGCCGCCCTGGCCGGTGATGTCGCCGTGGCCGAAGCGCGAGCCCTTGGTGCCGCCGAAGGAGAACGGCTCGCGCGGGACCGGCACGCCGATGTTGATGCCGATCATGCCGCTCGTGGAGTGATCGCTGACGAGGCGGGCGACCTGTCCACTCTGCGTGAACACGCTGGTGGCGTTGCCGTAGCGGCTGCTGGCCTCGATCGCGAGCGCGCTGTGCAGGTTGGGCACCCGCACGATGCTCAGCACCGGACCGAACAGCTCCTCCTGCGCACAGAACGAGCCGGGGTCGACGTTGTCGAGCACGGTAGGCGCGAGCCAGTGGCCACCGCTGGGTGCGCTGGGCTTGCGACCATCCAGGCGCAGCGTGGCCCCGTCTTTTACACCGCGCTCGATCGCGCTCTCCAGCTTCTGGAGCGCGTGGGCGTCGATGATCGCGCCCATGTCGTGAGGTAGCTGCATCGCGCGCGCCTTCTCGATGATGCCATCGATCAGCCGGTCACAATCGCCTACCGCGACCAACAAGCTACCCGCCATGCAGCGCTGGCCGGCGCAGCCCGTGAAGCTGGCGACCACGCCCGGGATCGCCAGCTCGGGCGCGGCATCGGGCGCGAGGATCATCGTGTTCTTCGCGCCACCGAGGGCCAGCACGCGCTTTCCTTGCGCGGAGCCGCGGGTGTAGACCTCAGCGGCCACCTTCGACGAGCCGACGAAGCCGTAGGCCTGCACGTCGGGATGATCGAGCAGCGCCTCGACCGCGCCCCTGCCCCCGTGCAGCACCGAGAAGACGCCGGCGGGATAACCCGCCTCCAGCATCAGCTCGCCCAGCCGCGCGCCAGTCAGCGGAACCTTCTCGGACGGCTTGAGGATGAACGTGTTGCCGAGCGTCACCGCGATCGGGAACAACCACAGCGGCACCATGGCCGGGAAATTGAATGGCGTGATGCCTGCGACCACGCCGAGCGGCTCGCGCCGGACCTCACAGCGTACGCCCTGGCTGACCTCCATCGTGCCGCCCGCATCGAGGTTCTGCAGGCTGAGCGCGAACTCGCTCACCTCGACGCCCTTGAGGATGCCTGCCTTGGCTTCCTCGATCGTCTTGCCGCACTCGCGCGCCGCGCCCAGCGCGAGCGCGTCGAGCTCGGACAACAGCAGCTCACGGAATCGAAACAGCGGCAGCGTGCGCTGCTTGATGGGCGTGCGCGCCCACGACTCGGCCGCCGCCTTGGCGCCACGCACGATGTCGTCCACCTGCGCGGGACCGCTGTCCGGAACGCTGCCGAGCAGCCGGCCGCTATACGGGCTGAACACCTCGATGCGCGCGCCAGCATAGGCTTGCGGGGCGCCGTGCGCGAGGTTCGCGATCGTGACCGGCGGGCGCGCTGCGAACAGCGGGTCCGCCACTTCTTGGGACGCTCGGGAGTCGGGCTGCAGCATCTACGGCAGCTTACCACTCTCGCTAGCGCGCGCCCGAGTCAGGCGCGGACGCGTGCACGCAGGTCGGTGATCCACTTGGTCCAGGCGTCCTTCTTCTGCGCCTTCGCCAGCCACTGCGCGACCTCGCCGAGCGCGCGCAGCTCGTCCGCCTCGATCGGCTTGCCCTCGCGCAGCGTGTCTTCGACGATGTTCGCCACCTGACGCATCAGCTTCTCGGCCTCGGCCACGCGCTCGGTCAACATCGACTTGCCGAGCATCTCGACCAGCATGCCGAGCGACCAGCGGCCACGCGTGGTGTCATCGTTGCGCACGCGCTGCGCTTGCTGCTCTGCGGCCTCCGAGCCGCAGCTCGGGCACGCCCCGTTGCCCGCGGGGTAAGGCGTATGACAGTCAGGACAGATGCGGATCAGGCCGGTGGGTGCGTCGCCCCACTCCTGATCGCGCGCGTTCATCAGACTGACGGTCAGCTCGTAAGAGCCGATCCCGATCCGGTCGCCGTCGCGCAGCACATGTGGACGCTCGATCGGAACGCCGTTGAGGCGTGTGCCGTTGCGGCTGCCGAGGTCTTCGATCGTCGCCTGCTCGCCGTCACACTCGATCCGCGCATGCCGGCGCGAGATCAGGCCGTCGAAGATGCAGATTCGGCACGAGGTCGCGTCGCGCCCGACCAGGGTGACACCGAACGGCAGCGCGATCTGCTCGTTGCCGAGCCGGATACGGTAGAGCGTCGGCGTCTCGGTCATGGGTCCGATCGTCATCGGCTCTCCAGCGGATCGAGCTCGGCTTCACGCAGGCCGTGCTTGCGCAAGAGGCGGTAGAAGTGCACCCGGTTCACGCCTGCAGCGCGCGCCGCCGCGCTGACGTTGTTGCCGTGCAGCTCGAGCAGCCCCTCCAGGTACTTGACCTCGAACAGGTTGTTCCACTCTTCACGCGCGATCCGCAGCGGCTGGTCGAGCGCGACCTGAAGCCCCCCGATCGACTCGTCCGGCGGAGGCGGCATCGAGGTCTCGCTGCCGGGCGGCGGGATCGCCTCGCCGAGCGCGACCCGGCGCTCGAGGTAGTTGCGCAGCTGGCGCACATTGCCTGGCCAGCGATAACGCCCGAGCATCTCGATGAACTCGGGCGAGCGGATCGGCTGCGCAGACGCGTGATCGATCACGCCGAGGTGGCGCAGCACGTCGTCGACGAGGAGCGAAAGGTCCCCCTTTCGTTCCCGCAACGGCGGCAGCTTGATGTGCAGCACCGCGAGCCGGTAGTAGAGATCCGAGCGGAAGCGCTTGGCGGCGACCTCCTCGCGCAGGTTGCGGTTGGTCGCCGCGATCACGCGCACGTTGATCGGCGCGTACACGTTGCTGCCCACACGCTTGACCTTGCGGCTCTCGAGCGCACGCAAGATCTTCGGCTGCAGGTCGAGGCTGAGCTCGCCGATCTCGTCGAGGAAGATCGTGCCGCCGTCGGCCGCCTCGAAGGCGCCGGTGCGCGCCGAGACGGCGCCGGTGAACGCGCCGCGCTCGTAGCCGAACAGCTCGCTCTCCAGCAGCTGCGCCGGGATCGCACCGCAGTCGACCACGATGAAAGGACCTTCCCTGCGCAAGCTGTGCTCGTGCACGGCGAGCGCGGAGACTTCCTTGCCGGTGCCAGTCTCGCCGTCGATCAGCACCGTGGCGTCGCTGGCCGCGGCGCGCGTCAGCAAGCCGAACAGGGCCTCCATCGGCGGGCTCTCGCCGACCATTCGCCCAAACGGATGGTTCGCGTCCGGCGCACGCAGCGACTCGCGCCGCGGCGGCGGTGTGTTCCTGCGCTGGGGCGCGGGCGTGTCGCGACGCTCACTACCCAGGTCCGCTCGCGAGTCTCCTACCGATTGCCTCATGCCGGCTCGATCACTTCCCGGACGCACGCGTCCCCCGTTCAGGCGCTACCGGACCGGCTGGGGTCCGAGAACGAACCGATGTCCAACAAGGAGCCGCCGACGATCTCGGTCTCGCCGCGCACCTGTACCTCACCCACTGCACACGAGATCGATAACATCACGCCCGCGTGTGCACCCGCGCGCGCGGCCAGGCCGGCCCGCAGGTGATCGACGGTGGTCTCTGCCCCGGCGCGCTCGGCCTCACGCGGATGCACCATCAGGCGCACGCCGAGCAGCGCGGTGGCCGTCTGCAGCGGGAAGCTGAAGCCGGCCGCGGTCAGCTCCTGCTGGGCGCTGTCGATCACGTTGCTGACGTCCTCGAACGCTTCGTCGTCATCGACCTCCAGCCTCGCCTCCACGTAGATGCCCACCGCACCGTGCATGGCCTCGCTCGCGCTCGGGTTCACCTCGCCGATCGCCGCATGCAGCGCGCTCAGCAGCGCGGCCGTGTCCGGGAAGCGCTTGTCTGCCTTCTTCTCCATGCAGCGCAGCACGATCGCATCGACCGCGGGCGGAACCGGCGCGAGCGCGCTCGGCCGCGGCGCAGGCGCCTGCAAGTGTAGCAGCGCGACCTGACGCGGGTCGTCGGCGTGGAAGGGATGTTGCCCCGTGAGGAGCTGATAGATCACGACGCCGAGCGCGTAGATGTCGGTCCGGCCGTCCGGCTTTTCACAGCGGATCTGCTCGGGCGCCATGTAGTGCGCCGTGCCGAGCATCGCGCCTGGCTCGGTCAGGCCCGGCCCGGAGGTGTCGGCATGCAGCATCTTTGCGATGCCAAAGTCGAGCAGCTTGACCACACGCTCGCCGTCGCGCTCGACGACCAGGATGTTGTTGGCCTTGATGTCGCGGTGGACCACGCCCTTCTCGTGCGCGGCGCCGACAGCGCGACAGACCGGGTCCAGGATGGTGAGGAGCTCGCTCGGCGTGAAGCGTCCGTGCACCTGCAGCAGCTTGCGCAGGTCGGTGCCATGGAGCAGCTCCATCGCATAGTAAGGTCGGTTGGGCTCGTACTCGCCGATGTCGTAGATCTCGACGATGTTCGGGTGCGCGATCTGACGCACCACCTCGGCCTCGCGCAAAAAGCGCGTGATCATGCTCGGGAAGCGCGCCATCTCCGCGCGCAGCACCTTGACCGCGACCAGCCTGCCCGCGCGGTCCCGCGCTGCGTACACCGCGCCACCGCCGCCGCGTCCGACCAGACGCTCCACCCTGTAGGGACCCACCGCGGTGCCGCCGGAGAGGGTCTCTTCGACCTGCTCCTCCGGCGCACCGTCGACGTCCTGGGCGAACACCTCGGTGATGTCCTCCGCCGCGATCGTCGGGGCGTCCAGGCCGTCCGGATCCTGTAGCGATGGTTTCCTTACCACGGACAATGCACAGCTCCCCCGGTGCACGATCATACGCGAACTCGATCGGTTCAACGAAGCTCTGCGGTGAGGACCGCGGCATGCCTGCTTGGTCACACCGCGAGCGTACTTGCGCTAGCCGCCGAAATAATTTGGGTGGTACCCTCGAGGCATCGTGGGTGGACCCGGTTCTGCGGAGCAGTGGCGCAAGTCTCTCGACGGAGTGACGCGTCAGCAGTTCGTGACGAGGAACCCCCACGTGTTCTTGGTGTGGGCGCCCAAGCTCTCGGCCGACGCGATCTCCCACGTCACGAACCAGAAGATGGGATTCCACACTCAGGTCCACGGGTCCCAGATGAAGCAGCAAGTCCACGCGTCCGCAGAGTCGGACGACGAGGTGCTGGTCATCCCGCTCGTAAAGGCGGCTGGCAATCCATTCCCGGAGCGGATTTCAGTAGGTCGCGCACCGAACTGCGATATTGTTCTGCGCGACCCTTCGGTATCCAAGCTGCACGGTCACTTCAGGGACGTCACACCTGAGGCAGCTGTGTTCACGGATGCCAAGAGTGCGAACGGTACGCGTCTCAACGGCGCGGCGGTGGTTGCGGGGGCAGCCATCGAGGTGAAGACCTTCTCCTACCTGACGTTTGGTCGTATCCGCGTGCAGTTGCTGTCGTCCGCAGACGTGTACGACTGGCTCTGACACGAGGATGAGGCGCGTGGCCGTCGCGCGCCGAGACTCGGGACCGGCACTGACACGGATCGCTCGCGCCGGGGGGGACACCTGCGCGACTCAGACGAAAAGGTAGCCTCATGACGCGTGCGGCTGAAGCACCCGGGGACGGGGTGCATCGACCCCTATCTCGCGAACTGAATCGTGTATCAGAATTCATTCGCGGAGCAGCGTGCGCGCTCGCCCTCGCCACAGTCTGGTTGATCGGCGCGGACGTCGAGGCGCAACAAGGCATGGCGGTGTTGGTGGGAACCGTCAGCGATAGCTCGACCGGAAAGCCGGTGAGCGACTCGCTGGTGACGGTGACCTCGCCCAACCTGCAGGGCGAAGAAATCGCGGTCACGGACGAGACGGGCGTGTATCGCATCCCGGGCCTGCCGCCGGGCTTGTACACGCTGCGCGTGGAGGCGCAGGCCTTCCGACCATACACCCGCGAGAGCCTGGATCTGCACGCAGACACCACGATCCGCCTCAACGCGTCGCTGCTTCCCGAGGCGCTGAGGGCCGAAGAAGTGGTAGTCGTGGGCCGCACGCCGACCGTCGACGTCGGCTCGAGCGCGTTCGGCATGAACATCACGTCGGACTTCACCAGCCGCATTCCGCTGATCGCACCCGGTGGCAAGAGCGCCCCGGCGCGCGGCTTCGAAGGCGTGGCCGACGTGGTGCCCGGCGTGACCAACGACCTCTACGGCGCCTCGGTCTTCGGCGCGAGCTCGCCCGAGAACCGGTACT
>DASUME010000445.1:0-6700 GCA_036277895.1 Polyangiales bacterium | reverse complement strand
GAAGCTGCAGACGGTGCGCTCGCGCTGGAGAAGATCGACGCCGGCGGCGGCTACCACCTGGTGCTCAGCGACCTGCGGATGCCCAACGTCGACGGCCTGTCGCTGCTCGATCGGGTGCGGCAGCGCGGCGGCCCACGCCTGATCCTGATCACCGCGCACGGCTCGGAGCGTGCCGCGGTGGAGGCGATGAAGCGGGGCGCGTACGACTACTTCCGCAAGCCGTTCGAGTCGGACGAGCTCTTGGCGGTGGTCGAGCGCGCCGTCGAGTCGGTGCGGCTGAGCGCGGACAAGGAGGCGCTGGAGGCCGAGCTGCTGCTCGCGCGCTCGATGGTGTTCGCCGCGCGCTCCATGAAGCAGCTAGCCGTGCTCGCGCAGCGCGTGGCGAGCAAGGACGTGACGGTGTTGATCACCGGCGAGAGCGGCACCGGCAAGGAGCGCCTGGCCGAGGCCCTGGTGCGCGGCAGCACCCGCAGGAAGAAGCCGTTCGTGCGCTTCAACTGCGCGGCGATCACCCCCGAGCTCGCGGAGGGCGAGCTGTTCGGCCACACCAGGGGCGCGTTCACCGGCGCGGTGAAGGAGCGTGCGGGCCTGTTTCGCGAGGCGCACACCGGCACGCTGTTCCTCGACGAGGTCGGCGAGCTCGATCTTCGTACGCAGGCGAAGTTGTTGCGCGTGCTGCAAGAGGGCGAGGTGCGGCCCGTGGGCGAGGACCGACCGACGCCGGTCGACGTGCGCATCCTGGCCGCGACCCACCGCGACCTCGCGCAGTGCGTGAAGGACGGCAGCTTCCGCGAGGATCTGTACTACCGGCTCAAGGTGGTGACGCTGCACCTGCCGCCGCTGCGCGAGCGCAGCGAGGACATCGAGGCGCTGGCGACGCACTTCCTGGAGCAGTACGCCACGCGCTTCGGTGTGGGGCCGTTCGCGCTCGACGACTCGCTGCGCGCGCGGCTGCAGACGCATCGGTGGCCCGGCAACGTGCGCGAGCTGTCCAACGCGATCGAGAGCCTGGTCGCGCTGTCCCCACCCGATCAGCTCGACCCTTCCATCCTGCCCGGCAGCACGGCGCCGGCGGCGCGCGTCACGCTGGAGCATCGGCTCGCCGCCTACGAGCGCGGCCTGCTGGTGGACGCGATCGCGGAGGCCGACGGCAACCGCAGCGACGCCGCCAAGCTGCTCGGGATCGGCCGCGCGACGTTGTACGAGAAGCTCAAGAAGCACGGACTGTAGTTGCCGGTACGCGCAGGTGGCGCTAGCGCTGTACGGTGAAGCTGTTTGCGATCAGTGACGTGCACGTCGAGCATGCGGTGAATCGAGAGGCGCTGGCAGGGCTGGCGCCGCAGCCCGAGGACTGGCTGATCCTCGCGGGCGACATCAGCGACTCGGTGAGCGGCCTGGCCTGGGCGCTCGACACGCTGGGTCCGAAGTTTGCGCGCCTGCTCTGGGTGCCAGGCAACCACGACCTGTGGATCGAGAAAGGCGGCGAGCGCGGCGTCGCGCGCTACCAGCAGCTCATCGATACTTGCCGCGCGCGCAGCGTGCTCACGCCCGAGGATCCGTACGTGGCGTGGCCGGAGCACGTGGATGGAAGGCGCGTGCGCATCGCGCTGATGTTCTTGCTCTACGACTACAGCTTCGCGCCCGACGAACACACCGGCCGCGAGCGCGCGATCGAGTGGGCCGCCGAAGAGGGCATCCTCGCCGCCGACGAAGTGCGACTGGTGCCGGACCCGTATCCCTCGCGCACGGAGTGGTGCCGCGCGCGCGTGAGCGAGACCGCGCTGCGGCTCGCGCGCTGCGCGGGCGACGCGCTGGTGCTCGTCAACCACTGGCCCCTGCGGCGCGACCTCGTTCGCCTCGGCCGTGTACCGCGCTACTCGCCCTGGTGCGGCACCCGTGCGACCGAGGACTGGCATCTGCGCTACAGCGCGATCGCGTGTGTGCACGGGCACCTGCACGTGCGCGCCACGGACGAGCGCGACGGCGTTCGGTTCGAGGAGGTGTCGCTCGGCTACCCGGCACACTGGGATCACGCGCGCGGTGCGGTCGGTTACCTGCGCCAGATCCTGTAAGGCTCGCCACAGCGTACGTCGGGGCCGATGACGCGCGGCGTTGGGCAAAATCGTGTCGCGCCTCGCGCGCGACCGGCCGGTAGCCATATCCGTTGGTGAAGCCGTGCACCGAGACCGCAGGATGTGCGCACGTGACACACGTCACGCGCTATCGACACACCTGCCGATTCTTCCCCGCTCGGTCTGGAGTCCCTGCCGTGCACAGTAGTCAGCCAGTCCTCGTCAGCATCGACTTGCCCCGCCCCGGCGATGAGCTCGGGAGCTACGTGATCGAGCGACAGCTCGGGCAAGGCGGCATGGCCGTGGTCTACGAAGCGCGCCACCGCGCGATCGGAAAGCGCGTGGCCCTGAAGATGTTGCTGCCGCACCACGCGGCGCACCCGGAGCTCGCGCAGCGCTTCCAGCGCGAGGGCGAGGCCGCGGCCTTGCTCGATCATGCGAACGCAGTGGCGGTGCTCGACGGTGGCGCCGACGCGCGCGGCACGCCGTTCCTGGTGATGGAGTACCTCGAGGGCGAAGACCTCGGCAACGTGCTCTCGCGCGAGGGACGGCTCGGCGTGGAGCGCACCGTCGACCTCCTGCTGCCCATGATCGCGGCGATCGCCGCCGCGCACGATCTCGGCATCGTGCACCGCGACCTGAAGCCGGAGAACCTGTTCCTCGCGCGCCGCCACGGGCAGCTGGTGCCCAAGGTGCTCGACTTCGGCATCTCGAAGACCAACGAGGCGGACTCGATGAAGCTCACGCGCTCGGAGTCACTGCTCGGCACGCCGCACTACATGTCGCCCGAGCAGGCGCAGGGCGCGGGCCAGGCGGATGCGCAGTCCGATCAGTTCGCGATCGGCGTGATGCTCTACGAGTGCGTGACCGGGAAGTGCCCGTTCGAAGGCAACTCGTTGTTCGCGGTGTTGGCGGCGATCGTGGGCGGCACGCTCACGCCGCCGAGCGAGCTGGTGCCCGGGCTCGACCCGGTGTTCGAGGCCATCGTCACGCGCACGCTCAACAAGGAGCCCGAGGCGCGCTTCCCGGACCTGCGCACGCTCGGCTCCGCGCTGCTGCCGCTGGCGAGCCCGCGCGTGCGCCTGGCGTACGCCGACGAGCTCGGCGCCAGCTCGAGCGACTTCGGGCGCAGCTACGAGGTGACCTTCGAGGCCCTTCGAGGGCCTCCTCGCGAGACGCTGGTGGTGCCGGTGCCGGTCGCCGTCTCCGCCGCGCCATCGCTGCCGCCGCCCCCGAGCGGCGTGCGCACGCCGATGCTGGTGGGCTCCGCGTTCGTGATCGCCGCCGCCGCCAGCCTGACCGTGGCCGCGCTCGACGAAGACAAGCCGAGCAGCGACGACAGCTCGAAGGTCGGCCGTGTGTCGAAGCCCACGCCGGCGCCCGCGCAGGCCGAGCGCCCCCGTACGAACAGCAATCCCGAGCAGCCTGTCGACAACATCGAAGCCCCGCGCAAGCCTTCGGGCCTGCGCTTCGAAGCGATCGACGCGCCGTCACTCTGCCTCAGCGACGAAGAGCGTTAGCCTTTCTTCTGCACCTCGCGCAGCTCGCCGTCTTCACGTCGTAGAGGAAGCCGCACCGGGGTGTCGTGGCGCACGATCGGAGAGGCCTCGTACGCCGAGATGTCGTCGCGTACGGATTCGTCGAGATCCTCGAACGGCAGGAATGCGATGTGGTCGGCGCGATGCAGCTCACGTGCGCGTCACCTTCCTCCAGGCCGCGTGCACGCGCGAGGGTCGCTGCGCGCATCCATGCACACGACCACCGCGACCTTCCTGGCGGGCGGCAGCGCAAGCTCGCCCTTCTCGAACTGGTCGGCATACTTGCGATTGGCCGATGATCGCCAGGCACATGCCCCACTGCGCGAGCCCGCTGACCAGGCCGATCTGCGTGCCCGCCCGGTCCACGCCGATCACCGTGCTGCGTAGCGGCGTCGGCGCAGCGCGAGCGTGAGCACGCTGACGAGGCTCCAAAGCTGCGCGCCCGCGCCGGCCCCCTGGCAGCCGCTGTCGCTCTTCGTGGCGGGCGCGGCGCCTGGATCCGGGCCGCGCGCTGGCCCCGCCGACGCATCCCGGTCCGGAGCCGCGACGCGCGCATCCAGGCCATCCTGCGCGCCGGCGTCCACGGGCACGCTCGCATCGACTCCGGCGTCGGGGGGCTCGCCGCCGAGCTTCAAGCTGCATGCGCGGCTGTCCGCGCTGCCGCGCTCGAGCGCGCCCTGATCGATCGCGAGCACACTGACGCGGCGTACCGCGTGTGCCGGGTGCACATACTGGCACGGCGGCGTCAGCGGCTCGCCGGCGCCCAGCCCCGGCGCAACTCCGTGGTCGACGGCGGGCGACTCGGCCGTCAGCGCATAGTCGTACTGCGCGGCGTTCGTGAACTTCGCGTCGCCGGCGAAGTTGCTCTCACTCACCGCGCTCGCAAGATCCGAGCTGATGCCCGCACCCGCGAACACGTTGTTGCGCAGCACCACCGTCGCCACGTCCTGCGCCACCGATACGAACGTGCCCTCCGAGCGCTGGTTCACGAACGTGTTGTTCACGACCCACAACGCGCTGCTCGGGTTTCGTTTTGATTCGCGTGCGTAGGAGATGAAGCTGCTGTTGCCGGCGTCGGCCGACTTCTGAAAGAGGTTGCCGAGCACGTAGCTCGCGCCGCCCTGGGGCAGGTCCAGCTCGTAGCTCGCGTCGCCGGTCTCGTCGGTGAGCCGGTTGTAGAGGATGTCGTTGCGCAGCGCGCGCGACTTCACGAGGTGGCCGACCTTGCCGTGATGGCTGTAGCTGCCTTGCAGGGTGAAGCGGGCGACCTCGCCGATGTACATGTTGTGGCTCTGGCCGTCGCCCGCGCCGTTGCGCGCGAACTCCGAGTCCTCGATCGCGATCCAGCTCTCCGCGTCGGCCCCGGTGAGGATGCCGTTCTCGTTGTCGTGGAAAAAGCCGCGGCGCACGAGCAGGTTACGCCCCTCCTGGCGAATGCCCGCGCCGTTCTTGTCCGGCACCGTGCAGCCCGAGAGCTCGATGTCCTCGATCTGCGTGTCGGCGCCCTGGATCACCCAGATCGCCTTGCCACCCGCGCTCTTGCCGGCGGCGTCGATGTGCGCGCGCCCGTTCAGGCCGCGGATCCGCAGCCGGCTGCGCGCGATCGCGCACACGTCGCCGTCGTAGCTGCCAGCGGCGTCGATCTCGATCACATCGCCGTCCTGGGCCGCGGCGAACGCCTGGCAAGGCTTCGTATACGTCTCGCCGGGCCCCACGCTACGCGTCTCCGCACGCACCCCGGGCGCTGCAAGCAGCACGGCACAGGCCACGATCCATCTCATTCCGCCACGCTACTACGGCCGCGGCCGATCTCGCGTCCACCTACGAGTGATGCACCCGTTCATCCTGCTCGACATCGACGGAACGCTCGTCGACAGCAACGGACTCCATGCGGAGTCGTGGCAGGCTGCGCTCGCACAGTATGGGGTCGAGTCCGACCTCGCGACGCTGCGCAGGCTGATCGGCAAGGGCTCGGACAAGCTGCTGCCCGAGGCCACCGGCATCTCGGCCGAGAGCGACCTCGGCGCGCGCATCACGGAGACGCGCGGCAAGCTGTTCATGCGCGATTTCTTGCCGCGCGTGCAGCCCTTCCCGAGCTCGCGCGTGTTCGTGGAGCGCATCCTCGCGCTCGGGCTCAAGCCGGTGGTCGCGAGCAGCGCGAACGCGCGCGAGCTCGAGGCGCTGCTCGAGGTAGCTCAGGTGAAGGACCTGCTGCCGCTGAAGACCGGCGCCGACGACGCCGACAGCTCGAAGCCGGACCCCGACATCGTGCAGGCCGCGCTCAAGCGCGCGAGCGCGAAGCCCAAGGACGCGGTGTTGGTCGGCGACACCCCGTACGACCTCGAGGCCGCGACGCGCGCCGGCGTGGAGTTCATCGGCGTGCGCAGCGGCGGTTGGGGCGACGCCGACCTGAAGGGCGCGATCGCGATCTACGACGATGTCTCGGAGCTGGCCGCGCGACTCTAGCGATACCCCGTCGTCGCCCTGCACCCCGCGTGGCCCCCGCCACCAATGCGACCTTTCCCTCGTGGGTCATGGCCACCTCCGGTTGCGAAAAAGCATCGGTGTCGCGTGACCTTCGGCCCGTCGCCAATTGCGCCGCCACAACGGAGAGACTATCGTCTCGTTTCCTGGACAGCGGAGCAACAAAGCGGAGCAGTGTATGGGCAGGCAGATCAAGCTCGGTTTCATCTTGCACGGCAACGGACGCGGCTGGGGCGACTGGCGTCACCCGGACGCCACGCCGAACGCGAGCACCAACTTCGCGTACTTGTCCTGCAGCAGCGCGGGCTGTACCGCAGCGACTACGAGGGCGACACGCTGCGCGAGCACCTCGGCCTCGACTTCCCGATCAACCGCTACGCCGTCCAGAAGCGCGAAGCGGCTCAGTGAGCCTGCGCAGTGAGCAGAGCGCCCTGCTCTGCCGCGCGCAGAACACGTAAGGCGTTGCCGCTCCAGATCTTCGCCAGCGCGGCCTCGTCGTAGCCGGCGGCGAGCAGCGCCTCGGTGATACGTGGAATGGCGGCGACGTCTTCCATGCCGGTCACGCCGCCGCCGCCGTCCCAGTCCGCGCCGATGCCGACGTGGTCC
>DASUME010000444.1:0-6295 GCA_036277895.1 Polyangiales bacterium | reverse complement strand
TCTCGCCCGCGTTGAGGCGCTCGACCTTGGCCGCGTCGATGTCGAGGCAGGTAACGTCAGTGCCGGTCTCTGCGAAACAGGCGCCACTTACGAGGCCCACGTATCCAGTTCCAACCATCGTCAACTTCATCGAAGAGTCTCTCCCCTGAGCGCGGCTGTCGGCCCCTGAAACGGCGTCGCGCCCGCAGTGTATGAAAGGCATGCCCAAAGTGCCACGGACCCGTTCCCTGGGAAACACGGAGCGTCCGTGGTGGCGTCACGACTGTTCTTCCCGCCAGGGCCGCCGTGCAGCCAACTGAGCGATTTCACGCCGAGGTTGGGCCCTCGGCGCGCGAACGAAAGCGCCGGTACCTTCGCCGGTCAAGTAACAACGAAGCAACGCCGGACAACCGCGCATGCGGGGCGGGCAACGTACAGCTGCGCCATGTTTTCGCGGGGGCAACGCCGGACGGGCTCAAGTTGCTTGGGTTACGTCCGTAATGTGGGCGATGAAGCTCGGTCTTGTCGCTCGCATCTCGGCGTTGTCGCTCTTGCTCGCACACTGCGGTGATGACGACGGGGGAGGCGCGACGGGGGGCGGGGCGCAGATCCTGACCAAGCTGACTTCGGCGGGGGGCACGCCTACGAGCGACAAGCTGCGGGCGGGGACCGCGAACCTGGAGAGCCTTCGCTACTACATCACGACGATCATGATCTGTGAGTCGCTCGATGTGCAGGGCAGCGGGTTCGGCAATCCGCAGGGGTGCCTCGAGCTGTACAAGCGGGAGCTTGGCGCGCTGAGCTACGACCTCAACGGCGACTGGCGTGGGCTGGCGGATATCGCGCGGGGCAGTGACGAGGGCTATGTCGACCTGATCGGGTCGCGGTCGGCGTTGGCGTCGGAGACGCCGATTCGGCCGGAGAACGCGCATGCGTACAACTACGGCATCATCAACTGGGCGCTGCCGATCAAGGTGCGCGGCAGCGTGCCGTTCGCGGACGGCACGACGCTGTACACGCATGATGGGCCGACGACGTTCGACCAGCACACGAGTGGCTTTCGGGCTTACTACACCACGCCGACCACGCCTCTGACGTCGGCGCCTGCGCAGGATGCGGTGGTGATCCTGGGCAACGGAGGCAACTGGTTCAAGTTCCAGACGCCGCTGAACATCACGGCGGCAGACGTCGAGGAGAAGCGTGCGTTCGTGTTGGACCTGGTGTTCAACCCGCAGGGCATCGTGAACGGGTACGCGGACTCGTTCGGCTTCGGCAGCATCCGGCAGAACGACGGCACGCGTCAGTTCGACATCACGGTGCCGTACCTCGACCTCGCGCCGGTGCCGCACCGGGCCGATCAACGTGTGGTGCGCGAGTCGTACCGTGGTGCGGCGAGTGTGGATGGCAACGCGTTCGACCTGCGCATCGAGCTGTACTCGATCGAGGGCGAGGACGCGGTGTACGGCGCGGACGTGAAGACGCTGGTGACGAGCGCGAGTACGTCGGCGCCGCCGGCGGTCGCGAAGGCTTCGTTCGTGGATCGCGAGGCGGACGGCACGCTGTCGTTCTCGTCGTGGAAGCACACGCCGGTGATCTCGGGCTTCACGCGCGCGGCGACCACGCGCGTGGCGGTGAAGTGTGGCGAGCACACGGATCGCGCAGCGGCGGAGGGCGGGGCGGCGATCATCGTCGACCGTTGTCCGGGTGCGACGATCGACGTGGCGCTGACGCGAGTCAGCCGAAACATCGTCGAAGGCAGCGTGCCGGTGGCGGTGGGTGTGGGCCCGGTCGATGCCGGCGTGGTCAGCGATGCGGCCTCTCTGCTCGACGCGCGTTGAAGGCTCAACGCCCCGCCCTGGGTGATACGATCGCGGGACACATGGGGGGCATGCATCGCGGTTTTTTCGCGGCGAGTCCGCTGCTCCTGAGTGCGTGTGCGCTGGTCGGCTATGACGACAGCGCGGACGTCGGGTTGCGTGTGGTCGCGGACGGGCAGGTGGCGCCCGCGGACAAGGGGGACGCGTCGCCGAGGCCCACGCCGGACGCGGCGCGTGATCCCGGTTACGACGCGCGCATCGACGCGGACGCGCGCATCGACTCGGACGCGCGGACCACGGATGCCGCCACCCCGGACCCAGGCCCGGACACCGTCTGCAGCTCGGACCTCACCTGCCGTGTGACCTGCGCCGAGGATTGCTCGTTCGGGTGTGCGCAGGCGCTGCTCTGCCATCCCACCTGCAGCGCAGACGTGACCTGCAGCTTCGCCTGCCAGGAGGCGGACACGTGCCACCCGGTCTGCGAGGCAGGCTCTCACTGCAACGTGGACTGTTCTGTGGCTGACCTGTGCAAGCTGACCTGTGAGAGCGGTGCGTCGTGCGAGGCAGACTGCCGGAACGCCGACGACTGCAACATCGACTGCGACGCAGATGCGAGCTGCTTGGTGCTCTGCCGGCCCGGCGATGACGAGTGTGAGCTAGACTGCGCGGGCGCCGGAACGACTTGCCCGGACGGGGCCCGCGTCTGCAATCGCTCGTGTCCGTAGCTTTTGCGCCAGGGGGCTCTGCCTTCGCGCCTAGCGAGCTGCCCCCCCCGCAAGCTGCCTGGCTCTTGGAGAGCCCGGCCAGCTGGCCTAGAAGAGGAGTGTTAACTCATGCTCCGCTCCGACTCGCCGTACTTCAGCTCCGCTTCGCCCAGTCTCGGCCTGGCCACACTCCTCCCCACGGAGGGGCGCGCGCAGCACGAGGAGTCGTGGCGGGCGGCGGAGCTGCTGATCGGCGCGATGCGCGACCTCTCTCGCGCGCGCACACGCGCTGCGGTGGCGGATGTGGTGAAGACGTGCGCACGCAAGCTGGTGGGCGCGGACGGCGCGACGTTCGTGCTGCGCGACGGCGTGCACTGCTTCTACCTCGACGAGGACGCGATCTCGCCGCTGTGGAAGGGGCAGCGTTTTCCGCTGAGCGCGTGCGTGAGCGGCTGGGTGATGGAGCACGCCGCTCAGGTGGTGATGCCCGACATCTACCAGGACGCGCGCGTGCCGCACGAAGCGTATCGGCCCACGTTCGTGAAGAGCCTGGTGATGACGCCCGTGCGGCGCATCGATCCGGTGGCGGCGATCGGCATCTACTGGGCCGACTACCATCAGGCCACCGAGCGCGAGTGCGAGCTGCTGCAGAACCTCGCCGACACCACCGCGGTCGCGCTGGAGAACGCGACGGTGTACGAGGAGCTGGAGCAGCGCGTGCACGAGCGCACGCAGCAGCTGCAGCAGGCGAACTTGGAGCTGGAGTCGTTCTCGCACACGGTGGCGCACGACCTGCGCTCGCCGCTGAACGCGATCATCGGCTTCGCGGAGCTGCTCGCGGAGCGCAACGACTCACCGGCGGCCACCGTGCACAGCTTCTCGACCGAGATCGCGAACGCGGGCCGGCGCATGAACAACCTGATCGGCGTGCTGCTGGAGTTCGCGCGCGACGCCGCGGTCGAGGTGAACCGCGCGCCGCTCGACGTGTCCACGATGGCGAACGAAGCCGCGGGCCAGCTGCGCCTGGCCGGCGCCTACGCCGACGCCACGATCGAGATCGAGCCCGGCCTGGAGGCGTTCGCCGACGCGTCGCTGCTCGAGGTGGCCCTGACGAACCTGCTGAGCAACGCGCTCAAGTACTCCGCGAAGTCGCCCGCACCGCGCGTGAAGCTCGGCGCCCACCGCGAAGACGGCGGCGCCACGGTCTACTACGTCTGCGACAACGGCGCGGGCTTCGACCCCTCCCGCGCCGACCGCCTGTTCCTGCCGTTCCAGCGCCTGCACGACCCGCGCGAGTACGCGGGCAACGGCGTGGGCCTGGCCACCGTCGCCCGCGTGGTACGCCGCCACGGCGGCCGCATCTGGGCCGAAGGCGCACCAGGCGAAGGCGCCACCTTCTACTTCACGCTCCCCACACCGACTTGAGCGCGAGATCCTACGCGGTCGGGTCTAACTCAACGTCGAGCGTGCCCTCGACCGCGAACTGAATCACCGCATACACGTCAGCCTCGACGAGCGACGGGTACTCCCCGACGATCTCTTCCACCGTAAGCCCAGACGCGAGCAAGTCGAGGACTAGCTTCACGGTGATCCGGGTGCCCTTGACGATGGGCTTCCCGCCACAGACACACGGATTTCTATCGAACCTCTCCATGTACTTCGGCGGCTCGAACGTCGGCGTCGGCATGCGCGCGGGCGTCAGGTCAACGCGGGTTGGCGGTGCCCGCAGGGCGTTGACTAGCTCCGCGCCTGTGTGCTCGGCCGTTGCTGGCTCCTCGTCCGCACCGCCAGGCGGAGTGATCCGGTTAGAACTCGTCACGCTCGCTAGAATGCCCTGATCACGTAGGTGGTTCAATGATGAGGCTGCGGCTGGCCGCGCGGTGGGCGTGGGCTTCTGCGAGGATTCAGACGTGATGAACACGCAGCGCGGAAAAGTACGCGCTCAAGCGTGCGAAGTCGCCGGCGTCGGTCGTGAGAACGATCTCGCCCAGTTCGTCGGCCAACGCCGCAACGATCGCATCCACAGTGCTCGGACCTGTCCCGACAGCTGCGAGAGCGAGCCCGGCGCGCTTCACTCGTTCGAGCGTTTCCGGCACGGCGCAACGATCGACCATTGCAGCCAACTCCTTGCGGACGGCGCCGCGCCAGAACTCAGCCACGACCGCGTACGGAATGTGTAGTGTGGCGCCCGCGAGGGCGGCTTGGCGCACCAGCTCGATCACGCCGCGCTTGCGCCGCTCGATCGCGATCAGCACGCCGCTGTCGAGCGTGTATCCGAGGGGCCGGTTAGCGCGCGGCACGGTTGCGGGGAGTGAGCCCGAGCTTGCGTCGTGCCCGGGTGATCTCGGCGGCGGTGGACGGGCCGCCTGCCTCGGCGAGGAGAGTATCCATCGCGCGTACCACGATCGCCTGGTCGAGTGTGCGCCGCGCGGCTTGCGCGAGCCACTCGCTGCGCGAGAGGTGGGCGTGCTCCGCTTGGACTTCGACCTCGCGCAAGAGAGCTTGGTCGAGAGATACGGTGATCTTGCGAACCGGCACGGGTACCTCGGGGCTCAGCCATCATCGTAGGGGGGGCTCTCAAGGTGGTCAATCGCCTCCACCCTTGCGTGTAACTCCCGCGGCTTGTTAGCGGCCGACAGGCACGCTCGAGGAGGCCGCTGTGCGGGGAGCGTGGGCTTCGGCGAGGAGCTCGAGGAGCTGGTCCATCTCGAAGGGCGCGCGGCTCTCGCCTTCCAGGATGTCGTCGGCGAGCTCGCGCTTGCTGGCGTGGAGGGCGAGGATCTTTTCTTCAATGCTGCCCTGCATCAGCAGCCGGTAGATGGTGACCGGGCGGGTCTGTCCGATGCGGTGGGCGCGGTCGGAGGCCTGGTCTTCGACGGCGGGGTTCCACCAGGGATCGAGGTGGATGACGTAGTCGGCGGCGGTGAGGTTGAGGCCGAAGCCGCCGGCCTTGAGGCTGATCAAGAACAGGTCGCCCTCACCGCGCTGGAACGCGTCGACGGCTGCGCTGCGCTTGGCCGGCGTGGAGCTGCCGTCGAGGTACTGGTAGGCCACGCCCATCGCGTCGAGTCGCGCTCTGACGAGCGAGAGGAAGTCGACGAACTGACTGAACACGAGCGCACGATGTCCGTTGTCGCGTAGCTCCTGCACGAGCTCTTCGAACGCGGTCAGCTTGCTGCTGCTCGGCGCGCCGTCGGCCAACACCAGCGAGGGCGCGCAGGCGGCGCGGCGCATGCGCATCAGCTCGGCGAACAGCTGGATGCGGGCCTGGCCGGGCTGCGGGTTGCGCGCGACGCGCTCGCGGGCCTCCTCGCTCATCGCGGCGTAGAGCGCGCGCTCCTCGGCGCTCGGCTCGACGCGCAGCGTGATCACGGTCTTCTCGGGCAGGTCGTCGAGCACCTCGCTCTTCTTGCGGCGCAGGATGAACGGCGTCACCAGCCGGCGCAGGAGCTGCGCACGCGCGCGATCGCGGTCGCGCTGGATCGGGCGCACGAAGCGCTGCTGGAACTCGCGCTCGCTGCCGAGGAGGCCCGGGTTCACGAAGTTCAGGATGCTCCAGAGCTCGCCCAGGTGGTTCTCGACCGGCGTGCCGGTGAGCGCGATGCGCTGGTCGGCCTTCAGCTCGAACGCCGCCTTGGCGCGCAGCGTGCTCGCGTTCTTGATCGCCTGCGCCTCGTCGAGCACGGCAGTGTGGAACTGCACCTGCGCGATCGCCTCGATCTCCTGCTGCAGCACTCCGTAGCTGCAGACCAGGAGGTCCCCCGGCCCCAGCTCGCGCAGCACGCGCTCGCGGTC
>DASUME010000443.1:0-5141 GCA_036277895.1 Polyangiales bacterium | reverse complement strand
CTGATCGCATCCTTCGCGGCGCGAACGCCGCCCGCGTTGCATCCGAGCATCCGGCCGCACTCCCGCACCGAGGATTCGATCATCGACGATCACACCCGAGGCGTGCTCCAAGACTATTACGATCTCTATGACTTCGGACTCAGCCTTGAAAGCGACGAGGTCGGAATACATCTGCAGTCCGCCATTGCTCGTGTCGAGGCGGGGTCGAGCGAGGCCACAGCCAGGATTCGCGAGGAGCTAGCCCGGACTTGCGCCTTCGCCGCGCTCACCACGGAGATCGCGATCTACGTTGCCTCCGATGATCAGCGCGTCCAGCTACACAAGCGATACACCCGGATCAGCGCGCGCTGTGGCTACAAGTTCTGGGCCGCCGGCACCGGCTACTCGCATCACGAGTGGACCGCCCTGGAGCCGTACCTCAAATGGCTCAACAGTGGTGCAAGCCTCTATGTCGAGATCTGGAAGGAGGTGCTGCGAACGGGATGGCTGGCGATGGACCTGTCCATCGAAGAAGCTCGAGTTCTGCTGAGCTTCATCTATCGCCACCAGCTCGCGAGCCAGCAACAGATCTCGACACCGGCCTTCATGATGCCGCTACCCAAGGCAAAGCAGACCGCGATCGTCGACATAGGGGCTGGCTCGATCCAGATCGGGAACGGGCCCGCGATGCAGGTCAAGATGACCTCAGCCAGCGGGCCGATCAGCGGCAGCCTTCCCCGGCCGCGTGGGTACGCGAAGAGCTCTCTCAGCTCAGCTGTTGCGAAGCCTCACGTCGTGAGCTTCAAGATCGACCTCCCCTTCGACGTGACCGCAGCACGCGAGCGGGGCGCCGAGATCTCAAACTTGCTCGGCGCCGCCATGGACGGCCTCAACCTCGCGGCCGGCTTGCTCGCAGCACACGAGCGGCTCGGCGAGCGGGACATACAGGCGTGGCTGGATCTCGGTCAGAACTCGTTCCTCGGAATCGACGCCACGGTTGCACTGTACGCGGGCGTGCGCGCAGCAAATGGACGACCACTCAGCTCCGCATGGCTCAACCTTGGTAAGGTCTTGGGTGGCACGGCAAACATCATCGACGGCCTTCGCAACCTGGCCGCAGGCTACGAGATGCTCGTCGGCGACGACTCCCCCATCGACCTCGAGCTGGCTAAGGGAAACGATTTTCGAGCCTGGGTGTTGAAGGGCAAGGGCGTCGCGCAGTTCGGTGCCGGCGCGGCCGGACTCGTGGCCGGTGTCGGTGAGCTGAGCCAACTGGCGGTCTTCGCGAGCGCATCCGCAACGGGGTTCAGCGCGTTCGCAACGGGGCCGGTCGGCATCGCGATCGCTTTCTGCGGACTCACGATTGCCGCGCTCGATCTCACGTTGTCGGCCACCTCGAACTTCGGCGAGCACGTCTCGGCGATCGACGACGCATGGTGGGCGGCGAGAAAGAAGGAGCTTCCGGATCTCACTCACGAGCCCCTGACCGCGCGGCGTCTCCGCACGCTGTCCGAGCTTTCGGCACGGTACGCCTAACTCAGCGCGCTGGCGGATTTACATCCGCTGCGCAGCGCACCCCGCGGTGTCCCGATTGTCCGAGTTGTCCTCTTGCGTCGACACGAAAGCGCTCCCAACTCGGCACCGCCTCGCTCCCCCCCGTCGGCCACGAGTCCCCTTTGAGCGGTCGCAGCTCTCCCGCCGCTGCCGCGCTCTCGTCCCACGCCAGCTGCTCGGGGGCGAACTCGACCCACTCGGAGACGTTGCCGCCCATGTCGAGCACGCCGAACGGACTCACGTCGCCGGGATGCGTGGCGACGGGTGCTGTGCTCGCCTTGCGTTTGCCGCCGGCGCCGCTCCAGTGCATGCGGGTCGCGTCGGGCTCTTCGTTGCCCCACGGGAACTTGCGCCCTTCGGGACCGCGCGCGGCGTACTCCCACTCGGGCTCCGTGGGCAGACGCTTGTTCACCCACCCGCAGTACGTGTGCGACTGGTGCCAGTCGATGCAGTTCTGTGGGTGCTGCTGGACTTCGCGCGGCGAGTCGACGTGGTTGCAGAACAGCCAAACTCGGGGCGCGCTGCACGCGCCTGCATGAAGGCAGCGGTCGTACGCTTCCACCGTCACCTCGTGGCGGTCGATGCAGTACGGGCGCGCGAGCGTCACGTCGTGCAGCGGGACTTCATCCGCGTAGCGCGGATTTCCCATCGTGACCGTGCCCGCGGGCACCAGCACCATGTCTGCCGGGCATGCCGGCTTCGCAGCGGCCTGCTCCGCGCACGCGCTCAGCATCGAGGCCGCCAGCCAAGTTCGAAGCATCCGCGCAATCTTCCATGCGCCCAGCGCCAAGGCCATCACCGCGCGCGGTGAGCGCTCTGTGACGATTTCTTGCCGGCTGGCCGTACGGCGCGGAACGATGCTGGTGGGGAAACGTCAGACCGGGGAGTCGTCATGCGAACCATCGCCCGAGAACGCCGCACGCGGCGCTCGTACCAGCCGCAAGAGGCGCTGTCGTATCAGCTCGAGCATGTGCGCGAGGAAGCGGGCCTCGACGCGCTGGTGCTCGCGACCAGGGACGGCTTGTCGATCGCGTACAGCGGTGAAGACGAGCTCTGTCTGGAGCTCGCTGCGCTCGGCCCGTTTCTCCAGGAAGCGGACAACGACAACGAGCCGCGGCCCACGCGCGTACGCGCGATGAACCACGACGGGTTGGCGCTGCTGCTGATCTCGTACGGCCTCGACGACGCGCGCGCCGAGCTGGACGGCTGGCTGGAGCACGCCACGCAGGGCATTACGCGCATCCTCGCGAGCTGACGCGAGTGGGCTCGCGGCGTCAGCCGTCGATCGAGATCGCGCTCGTCGGGCAGTAGCGCATCGCGCTCTCGACCTGGTCGCGCATGGACTCGTCAGGCTCGGGGATCTTTACGTGCAGCTTGCCGTCGTCATCCACGAAGAAGACTTCGGGGGCGTCGCCGGTGCAGTTGGCGTGGCCCTGGCAGAGATCCCAGTCGATCACGATCTTCATCAGAATGCTCCGTTCGGGCGTAGCCGCTTGTAGCGCACGCGGAAGGGCTTCTTGGGGCCCATCACCAGGCCGCTCTCGGGGATCACCGGGTTGTGCGCGAGCTCGAACGAGAAGCCGCGCAGCAGGATCGCGAAGATCGTCTTCACCTGCAGCAGCGCGAAGGCGTTGCCCAGGCACTTGTGGCGGCCGCCGCCGAACGACACGAACGTGAACTGCTTCTTGTCTTCTTCGCGCCCGGGACCGAAGCGATCGGGATCGAATGCCAGCGGGTTGGTGAACACGCCCGGCAGGCGGTGCGACACCCACGGTGAGTTCGCGATCCAGGTGCCCTGCTCGAACGTGTAGCCGCCGTACTCGAACGTGCTCATCACCGCGCGCATCAGGATCCAGAGCGGCGAGTGCAGCCGCAGCGCCTCCTTCACCGCGTACTCGGTCAGCGGGATCTGGCGCAGCGACTGGAACGTCACGTCGGTGTTGTCCGGGTAGACGCGGTGCAGCTCCTCCAGCACGCGGTCCTGGTAGTCCGGGTGCTTGATCAGCTCGATCAGCGTCCACGCCACGGTGACGCTGCTGGTGTGGTGACCGGCGAACATCGCGGCCAACAGCAGACCCGTGATCTCGTGGCGCGAGAGCGCCGAGCCGTCCTTGTAGCGCGCGTCCATCAGCGTCTGCAGGAAGTCTTCGCCCTGGTGGCCGCTCTTCTCGCGCTCGTCGACGATCTCACCGATCATCGCCATCAGGCGCTCGCGTGCCCGGTCGCGCCGGAGCATCGACGGCAGCGGCAAGTTCGGGTGGATGAACGAGGCCGGCGTGATGCCGCGCTCGAGGTCGTAGTACACCTTCGCGAACTCGTCGCTCATGCGCTCGCGGAACTCGCGGCCGATCAGGCAGTGCGTGGAGGTGTAGTTGGTGAGCGAGGCGCAGAACTCGACCAGATCGATCTCGCCCTCTTCCCCCCACGACGACAGCGCGCGCCGCGTCTCCTCTGCCACGATCTCGCCGTACGTGCGCATGCGCTTGTCCTGCAGCGCGGGGCGCAGGATGCCGAGCTGCTCGTGCATGCGCTCGGGCGTCGCGTCGTAGACGACGTCCTTGCCGAACACCGGCACCATGATCTCGTAGGTCTCGTTCGGGCTCAGGATCTCGTCCGGCTGGCGGTACATCGCCTCCTGCGCCTCGGGCCCCGTGAACAGCACGATGTTCTTGTTGAACACCTTCAAGGTCGCCAGCTCGCCGTGCTCCTCGTACGCGCGCGACAGCAACGGCAGGCAGTCGGTGGCGAACTCGATGCCGTGGCCCACGATCGGATACGCGCCGGAGACGACACCCGGCAACTTGCCCTGCGGCTTGCGCGCCGGCTTCTTCGCGGCGGGCGTCTTCACGTCTGCATTCGTCTGCAAGCTCATGTTCGATCTCCACTCGCACGCTTCAGTTCGTCCGGTGCGCTCACGAAGGCGCGCACGAAGTGTCGCTGCATGTCCGCGATCAGCCCGTCGACCTCACCCGCCTGCGCGCCGCGCTCCAGCCAGTCGCTCAGCTGCACCTGGTGCGTGGCGACCATGATCTTCAGCACCAGCTCGGGCCGGTTCGGCAGCAGGAAGCCGCGCTCGATGCCCATGCGCAAGAGATCCACCGCCAGGCTCATGCCGCGCTCCCAGATCGCCAGCTCCACGCCGCTGCGCATCGTGGTCGGGTCGGTCCACGACAGCCCGTCGCGCAGGTGCATACGCAGGTAGTGCGGGCGCTCGACCAGCACGCGCACGTAGGCCTCGATGCCACGCTGGCACGCGTCCGCGACGCTCGTGTAGCCCTGGATCGCGCTGTAGATGCCCTCCAGCATCTCGCGCCCGCGCTGCTCCTGGATCGCGGCATACAGCTCGCTTTTGCCCGGGAACACGCTGTACAGCGTGCCGAGCGCGATGCCCGCGCCCTGCGCGATGTCTTGCATCTTGGCGGCGTCGAAGCCCTGCTCCGCGAACACCGGCTCCGCGGCTTCCACGATCAGCCGACGGTACATGTCGGCACGGGCGCGCTTGGCGCCTTCCTTGGGAGTCTGCTTCTTCGGCGCGCTCACGCGGGCCATGACGCCTCGTGCGCGCTCGGCGCGACCGTACGCTGGAGGAAGCGCGCCGCCCGCAGCCC
>DASUME010000442.1:0-2406 GCA_036277895.1 Polyangiales bacterium | reverse complement strand
GTCCGAGACAAGAAGCGCAACGGCCGCTCGCGCAAGGCGGATGACGACGAACCCAGCGACATCCTCCGCAACAAGAACGAGACGCACGAGCGCATCACCTTCTCGGCGCGATTCGCCTGCCCCGTCTCCGGCTTCACCATCGACGAGATCGAGCCGCGACTGTTCTCGTTCAATGCGCCCGCAGGCGCCTGCCCCAAGTGCGACGGCCTCGGCACGGAGCTGAAGTTCGAGCCCGATCTCGTCGTGCCCGACCGCTCACTCTCCCTGCGGGACGGCGCGATCTATCCGTGGGCGCGCACCGGCAACGCCACGCCCTACTACGAGCAGACGCTCGAAGCCATTGCGCGCCACTACAAGGTCAGCATGTCGACGCCGTGGGAGGAGCTGCCGCGGCGGGTGCAGGACGTGATCCTCTACGGCTCGGGCAACGAGGAAATCACGTTCACCTACGATGACGGCGTGCGCCGCTACAGCACCACCAAGCCATTCGAAGGTGTCATCCGGAACATAGAACGGCGCTGGCGCGAGACCGACAGCGAGTGGGTGCGTGAGGAGCTGTCGCGCTACCAGGGCAACCACCCGTGCGAAGCCTGCCACGGCTATCGGCTCAAGCCCCAGGCCCTTTGCGTGAAGATCGGCGGCAAGCACATCGGCGAGGTGTGCGATATGTCGATCCGCGAGGCGGCCAAGTGGTTCGAGGAAATCCCGAAGACCTTCACGCCGCAGCAGAAGGAAATCGCCAGCCGCATCCTGAAGGAGATCAAGGACCGGCTGCAGTTCCTCATCGACGTGGGCCTCGATTATCTCACGCTGTCGCGCTCCTCGGGCACGCTGTCCGGCGGCGAAAGTCAGCGCATCCGCCTCGCCTCGCAGATCGGCTCGGGGCTGACCGGCGTGCTCTACGTGCTTGATGAGCCGTCCATCGGGTTGCATCAGCGCGACAACGCGCGGCTGCTCGAAACGCTGAAGCATCTGCGCGATCTCGGGAATACCGTGATCGTCGTCGAGCACGACGAGGATGCGATCCTCGCGGCCGACCACGTGGTCGACATCGGCCCTGGTGCCGGGATTCACGGCGGCCGCGTGGTCGCCCAGGGCACGCCGCTCGACATCATGGCGAACCCGGAGTCGCTGACGGGCCAATATCTCGTCGGCACGCGCTCCATCCCCGTGCCGAAGCAGCGGCGGGTACCCACGCCGGGCAAGGTGCTGAGGGTCGTCGGCGCGCGGGCCAACAACCTCAAGAACATCACCGCCGAGATCCCTCTCGGCCTCTTCACCTGCGTGACCGGCGTCTCGGGCGGCGGCAAGTCCACGTTCCTGATCGACACCGTCTACAAGGCGGTCGCGCGCAAGCTCAACGGCTTGCGCGAGCATCCCGGAGAGCACGACCGCATCGAGGGGCTGGAGCACCTGGACAAGGTCATCGACATCGACCAGTCGCCCATCGGGCGCACGCCGCGCTCCAACCCGGCCACCTACACGGGCGCTTTCACGCCGATCCGTGAGTGGTTCGCGAGCCTGCCCGAAGCCAAGGCGCGCGGCTATCAGGCGGGCCGCTTCTCGTTCAACGTCAAGGGCGGTCGCTGTGAAGCCTGCCAGGGCGACGGCGTCATCAAGATTGAGATGCACTTCCTGCCCGACGTGTACGTCACCTGCGACGTCTGCAAGGGCAAGCGCTACAATCGCGAGACGCTGGAAGTCACCTACCGCGACAAGTCCATCGCCGACGTGCTCGACATGACGGTCGAGGAAGGCGCGGCGTTCTTCCAGGCGGTGCCGGCGATCCGCGACAAGCTCGAGACGTTGAAGCGGGTCGGCCTCGGCTATATCCATGTCGGCCAGCAGGCGACCACGCTCTCGGGCGGCGAGGCGCAGCGCATCAAGCTGTCCAAGGAGCTGTCGAAGCGCGCCACCGGGCGCACGCTCTATATCCTCGACGAGCCGACCACGGGGCTCCATTTCCATGACGTCGCCAAGCTGCTCGAAGTGCTGCACGAGCTGGTGGACCAGGGCAACACCGTGGTGGTGATCGAGCACAATCTCGAAGTCATCAAGACCGCCGACTGGATCATCGATCTCGGCCCGGAGGGCGGCCACCGCGGCGGCCGCATCGTCGCCCGCGGCACACCGGAAGACGTCAGCAAGGTCTCGGACAGCTACACCGGCCAGTATCTCGCGCCCTATCTCCGTTCCGGCCAGCGCGCGAAGAAGCGGGCGTAGCGCAATCTCCGTTCGGATCGCGCCAGGGCCGATCTTAGATCGGCCCCTACACAGGGACATTCTCGTGTAGGGGCGGACCTAAGGTCCGCCCTCGCACGGTCTTGCTAGCTCGGGCACACGAACGCGCTGAGGTACCAGCGCGTCGCCTGCCCCGACGGCTCGATCGTGAACCTGCCCTGTCCG
>DASUME010000441.1:0-13358 GCA_036277895.1 Polyangiales bacterium | reverse complement strand
TGCTCGAAGCTCTCGCGGTGCTGGGCGTCGATCGCCCAGCGTGCGCCCGCGCCGACCAGCCAGCGCTGCACGCGATCGAGCTCGGTCTCCGCGATCTGAAAGCGCCCGCGCACGCAGGCGCGGTGCAGGAAGTCGAGCACGTCGCTGAGCGCGAAGCGCGACTCCAGCAGCTCCAGCAGCGCGAAGAACGCCTCGCTGATCTCGGACGCGCGCAGCGCGCGGCGGTCGGCGATGCGAAACGGGATGTGCTTGGCGTCGCGCGCGTCCGCCTGCGCGAACACGGCCTCGATCGCGGGCGCGTAGCGCTCGATGTCCGGCGTGAACACGATCACGTCGCGCGGCTCCAACGTCTTGTCGCGCTCCAGCCGCATGCGCAGCTGGTCGCGCAGCACCTCCAGCTCGCGCACCAAGCTGTGACACACGTGCACGCGCAGGCTGTCGTCGCGCTCGGGGATCGGCAACGCACGCTCCACGTCGCCACGCTTGCCGCGCGCGCGCAGCTCGACCATGTCGGCTTGCAGGGCGCGCAGCATGGTGGTGGGCGTCGGCGCTTCGAAGTGATCGTCCAGCTCTTGCTCGCCGATCAGATCGGTGAACTCGCGGCTGATCTTGCCGACCGAGGCCAGGAAGCCGTGCAGGTCGTGGCGTGCGCTGGCCGCGCGATCGAGGTCGCCCCAATACTCGGCCGACGGCGCGAGCAGGAACATGTGCACCTCGCGCTGCTCGCCGATGCGCGAGAGCATGTTCACGAACGCGGGCGGCAACGTGGAGATGCCGAACAGCGTGATGCGCTCGGGCAAACCCTCGCCGAGCTCGAAGCCCGAGCGCAGCGCGCTCTCGAACGCCATCATGCGCCGCGCGAGCGGCGTGACCACTCCCGCCAGCGAGCGGTAGAGCTTGGCCTGGAAGTGATCGTCCGCGCCGTTCTCCCAGCGAAGCACCAGCTCGGGCCGGTAGATCGCGTACTGATCGAAGCAGTCCGCGAGCTTCTGCGAGAGGTCGAGCAGGCGCTCCCCGTGGTGGTCGCCATCGAGGTACGAGCGCACGCGTGCAAAGGCGGGCTGGTGCAACAGCGCGGGCAGGTGCTCGGCGATCAACCACACCAGGTGCGGCCCATCGAAGCGCGGTGTGCCCTCGGGTAGCGGCCCGTTCACGTGCTCGAGGAACAGCTCGAGCAGCGCGCGCGGGAACGGAAAGTGCGGGTTCGCCCACACCCCGAGGCGCTTGGAGAGGAACGCGGACAGCCAGCGCTCCATACCCGGGCCCTGCACCACGATGCACTCGCGCGCGAACGCATCCGCGAGCGGCGTGCGCACGAGCTCGGACAGCTGCTCGGCGAGCAACTCCAGCCGATTGCTGCGATGAACCACGATCCCCACGCCGCGCAGGCTAGCACCACGCGCGGTAGGAAACAGCGCCTCCGGGTTAACCCCGCCGACATCGCCGCGTCTTCACGCGTACCCCGTGCATGACCAAGCGAGAGCTGAGCTGCCCGAGTACTTCCGCATCGGATCCCGACGCTGCGGTCTTCGGGATCGTGAGCGGCACCGCGCGCGAGCCCGACCTGATCTACCTCGAGCAGCCCGTCGCGCTGTCGGAGCTTCCGCTTCCACCCGATGTACCCGCGGCCGAGATGTATCGCCTCGTAGGCAGCTGCGCGCAGCGCGAGTGCGGGAACTGGACCGGCTCGCGCTGCCGGCTCGGGCAACAGATCGCACACGATCTTCCCGTCGTCGTCGACAGCGCTCCGCCGTGCAGCATCCGGCGCACGTGTCGCTGGTTCGCGGAGGAGGGAGTTCCCGCGTGCCTGCGCTGTCCGCAGGTCGTCACGCACACGCACGTGCCGCTGCGCGAGCAGGCACGAAGAGCAAAGCGACAGCTACCTGTCGTCTGAGCACATCAACGGAGGAGAGAACATGAAGCAGAAGCGAACTCAGCAGGAGCTAGAGGCGTTGGCGGCACAGGCCGCGGACCGCGCGCGCGAGGTGCGCGAGCTCGACGAGCAGGAGCTCGAGGCGGTCGCGGGCGGCGGGCTCACGGTCCCCGTCGGCGGCATCAGGCTCGAGCGTCCGATCCTCGAGCGCCCGTTCATCAACGGAAAGTTCCCCAACCTGGAGGTGCTCCAGGGCGGCTTCCAGAGCTACTGACGGACGCGGGCTGCCCTCAGTAGACCTTCGGAGGGCAGCCCTCGTCGATCTCCAGATCGCAGTCGTTGTCGAGGCCGTCGCAGACCTCGTCAAGCTGCAGCGGGCACTGGCCACAACCTTCGTCGACCACGCCGTCGCAGTCGTCGTCCTTGCCGTTGCAGATCTCCTTGAACGGCAGGCAGCTCATGCAGTTCTCGTCGACCATGCCGTCGCAGTCGTCGTCCTTGCCGTTGCAGACCTCGGGCGAGCACTTGGTCGGCGGCGGGCAACCTTCGTCGACCACGCCGTCGCAGTTGTCGTCCTTGCCGTTGCAGACCTCGGGCACGCACGTCGTGGGCGGCGGGCACCCTTCGTCGATCAGGCCATCGCAGTCGTCGTCCTTGCCGTTGCACACCTCGCTCGCGGGCGCGCAGGCGGGCGGGCACCCTTCGTCGATCGCGCCGTCGCAGTCGTTGTCCTTGCCGTCGCACAGCTCGAGCGTGGGCAAGCAGGCGGGCTTGTCCGCGCACGGCACGCGCACGCGCACCGTGGCGGTCGCGTCCGTGTTGCCGAGCCGCGTGAGCTCCGCGCAGGCCGCTGCGCCGAGCGTGACCGAGCCCGCGCCGGCCGTGTACTCGCTCTTCGCGAGCACACGCTGCACGCTCACGCTCGCCAGGCTCACCTGCATACGATCGTAGTTGGGCGTGCCCGCCGGCAGCGTGTCGATGCTGAACGTGCAGCTCACGGTGCTGGTCTGGATCGCGTTGAACGCGTCGATCAGATCGCCGGTGCTGGTGACGTCGTACCAGGGCACGTTCGGGGAGCCGGGCGTCCAGCCGGGCATGCCGCGGTTCGCGACGTCCTGCATGTGCGACGCCGTGGCGCCCACCATGCCCACCGAGAACACGCGGATGCCGAGCGCCGACAGCGCGCCCACCTCGTTCAGTGCGCCCGCGAAGTCCGGGTCGTCCGAGCACATCGCAGGTGCGTTCGCGCCGTTCGGCTCGCCGTCCGTGAGCAACACGATCGCCGTCGGCCGCGCGGGGTAGGGGTCGTTGTCGAGCCGGTACCAGCCTCGCTCGCGGATCGTACGCAGCGCCAATGCGGTGGGCGTGTCCGCTTCGTAGTCCGGCGTGGTGCGCGGGTAGCTCGCGGTGAACGCCGCGGCATTGCCCGCCCAGCTCGCGAGGTTCAGCGCCTCACGGGGCGGCTCGCACTTGGGCACCCCCGGATAGTACGAGACGCCCACGTTGAACTGCTCGACCAGCGTCGGCGCGACCGCATCGAGCGCGGTCACCACGCGATCCCAGCGATTCTGCGGCAGCCCGTCCGTGTACATCAGCGAGCCCGAGCGATCGAGCACGAAGTACAGGTTCGGCGGCACGCGCGTGGTGGCGGACGCGCCCTCTGCGCACACCGGCTCGTTGCTCAGGTCGGCATCGCACGCGTCGCCGAGCGCGTCCTTGTCGATGTTCTCCTGGCCCACGTTCGCCACGCCGGGGCAGTTGTCGCAAGCATCCGGCACGCTGTCGCCGTCGCTGTCCGTGTCCGGCTTGCCGGCGCACTTGTCGAGCGCGTTCGGCACGCCATCGCCGTCGTCGTCCTCGCACACGTCGCCGATCTTGTCGCCGTCGCTGTCGGTCTGCGCGCGGTTGGCGATCGTGGGGCAGTCGTCGCAGGCGTCGGGCACGCCGTCGCCATCCGTGTCGGTGACGGGACCCGCGCAGCGGTCGAGCCCGTTCGGCACGCCATCTCCGTCGTCGTCCTCGCACGTATCACCCACGCCGTCCTTGTCGCCGTCGCTCTGCGCGGTGTTCGCGAGCGCGCTGCAGTTGTCGCACGCATCGCCCACCCCGTCGTCGTCCGCGTCGGCCTGCAGCGGATCGCTCTGCAGCGGGCACACGTCCATGCCGTTCGGCACGCCGTCGCCATCGTCATCGAGCGTCGGGTCCGCCTTGCCCGTGCAGGCGTCGCCGATGCCGTCGCCATCGCTGTCCTGCTGCGCGAAGTTGGCAGCGAACACGCAGTTGTCGCAGACGTCGCCGAGGCCGTCTCCGTCGCGGTCCTGCTGGCTCGGGTTGCTGCGCGCGACGCAGTTGTCGAGGCCGTTGCTGACGCCATCGCGGTCGTCGTCGCCGCCCGGATCGAGCGTACCCGCGCACGCGTCGCCCACGCCATCGGCGTTGCCGTCTTCCTGCGCGGCGTTGGCGACGAACACGCAGTTGTCGCAGACATCGCCGCGGCGATCGCCATCGCGATCGGCCTGATCCGGGTTGGCGCGCTCGAAGCAGTTGTCGCTGCCGTTGGGCACGCCGTCGTTGTCGCCGTCGTCGTCCGGCGAGATGCCCTCACACGCATCGCCGACGCCGTTCTTGTTCTGATCGAGCTGATCGTAGTTCGCGACCGTCGGACAGTTGTCGCAGACGTCACCGGCCGCGTCGCTGTCGGTGTCTCGTTGATCGGGGTTCGAGACGCTCCTGCAGTTGTCGGCGCGATCCTGCACGCGGTCGCCATCGCCATCGGGAGGCGGCTCCGCCTTCACGGGATCCATGGAGGCGTCGACCTCCGGCACGGCACCGGCGTCATCACTCGGCTCGAGCCCGGGCCGCCCATCGGCGCCACAGGCCGCGAGCGCGACGACTGCGAGGAGAGGGAACGTCGACCTGGCGATACGCGAGCGCGGCATGGCTCTCGTTTTTGCCCTCTTTCCGGGAAATTCGCTACTTCGTGTCACGGACAATCACACGCGAGTCCGGTCTCACTGGATCGGCAATCTCGCTTGCTCCGGCACGTCACGCGCTCGACACCTCCGGAGGCGCGCGTCATCGTCGCCGAGATGGGACTCCTCGCTCGCTCTACTTGCCTGCTCTTCCTGGTCGCCGCGTGCTCGGACGATCCACCCTTTCAGCCGATCGACACCCTGTGCGACGAGCTGGCGGAAGACATCTGCGACGCGCGCGCGGGCGGCTGCTGTGCCGGCGTCGATCCCGCCAGCTGTGTGCAGGGCGAGCTCACGCGCTGCGAGGCGGAGCTCACGACGCTGGAGGCCGAGCCCCTGCAGTACGACTCGCGCGCCGCCGCCGCCAAACGTCGTGCCGCGCGCACGGTGCTCGACAGCTGCGGTGCGCCGCCCGCGCTGGCCAGCTTCTTCACGGGTGGGCTGGTCGACGGCACGGCCTGTGAACGCGATGCGCAGTGTAGTGGAGGCCGCTGCACGGTGGACAGCCGGGTGTGTGCTCCGGCGACGCCCACGCTGTGCACCCCGTAGCTTGCCGCCGAGAGCCGCCGAGGCCAAGCTCTCGCTCCCCCCTCGACCGCCATGCAATTCGTCTGTCGCACGTGCAGCGCCGTAGAGAGCGTCGTCCCCGACCGTGAATCGGTCTGCGCGAGTTGCGGCGCGCCGCTGCTGGCCCACGAACCGACCGTCATGGAGCACGCGTGGTACACGATGGGCGCCGCCGGTCAGGAAGGACCGTTCGAGCCAGCGCAGCTCGTGGGCATGTTCGACCGCGGCGACCTGGCCTGGACGGATGACGTCTGGCGGCCGGGCCTGCGCGACTGGCGCCCCGCGCGCAAAGACGACGTGCTCGTGGTGGCGGTGGCCGGCGCCCGCGGGCTCGACACCGCGACCATGCGGCTCGACGCGCTCCCGGCCTTGTTCGAGAGCCAGCCCGCGACGCGGGGAGACGACACCCTGGTCGACGTCATCCCGGCGGGGCTCACCAGCAGCTGGCCCCTGCATCCGGCTCTGCCGCCCACCGTGCGCACGAGCCGCACCAGCGTGCTCGCACGCGGGCTCAAGTTGGCGACGCTCGCGCTGCTCGCCTTCGTGGGCGGTGGGCTGATCGTCGGCCTGGTGGGGCGAATGTCGCAGCTGGCCCGTCCGGCCCAGGTCGATGCGCGCGGTTCCTCCGCACGCGAGCGAGATGCCGAGGCCGCGCCGCTGTCGGTCGCCAGCGCGAGCATGGTCTCGGTGGCGCCGGTCCGGCCCAGCTCGGGCGAGCGCGTGAAGCGCACGCTGCCCGCGCTCGACGAGGTCCGCGCCGAGCTGACCCGCCTGGCCTCCAGCGCGCGGCTGTGTGCCCGCGACCCGAAGCTCGGCATCGAGCTCGCGCTCACGATCGCCGGAGCCAGCGGGCGCCCGCGCCAGATCGAGGTGCTCACCCCGCACATGACGCCGGGCCAGCTCGAGTGCACGAAGAGCGCGCTGGCGGAGCTACGGGTCGCGCCGTTCACGGCGGACGAGCTCTACTTCGACCACCACTACACCTGGTGAGCGTAGCGCTCGAACAGCGTGAGTAGGCTGCGCGCGTTGGCCTCGGCGTCGTGCATCTCGCGCACACGCTCGTAGCCGCGCCGTCCCATCTCGGTCAGCTGCTCGGGCGTGGCGTCGAGCGCCGCGCGCATCGCCTGCGCCACGTGCTCGGGCGAGCCGGCCGGCACCAGCCAGCCATTGACGCCGTCCTGCACCAGCTCCGGGATGCCGGCGATATAGGTGGTGATCACCGGCCGCCCACGTCCGAGCGCCTCCATCAACACCACCGGCAAGCCTTCGGCGAACGACGGCAACACGAACGCGCGCGCAGCCTCGATCTGCGCGCGCACCTCGGCGCCCGAGGCCCAGCCGGTGATCGTCACGGAGGAGCCGAGCTGCTCGCGTGCGATCAAGCCCTCGATCTCCGCGCGCATCGGTCCATCGCCGACCAGCACCAGCTCGAACTGCCGCCCCTCGCGCTTGAGCTGCGCGGCGGCCTGCACCAGCAACAGCTGGCCCTTCTGCTCGGACAGCCGGCCCACGCTGCAGAAGCGCGGCACCACCGGCACTGGCGTGGGCACTTGCGATACGTAGCCCGCGTCGACGCCGCAGCGCACGACATGCACCTTGCCCCACTGCGAGCCCTCGCAGTAGCGGTAGAGCTGGCTGCGACCGAAGCTGCTCACGCCGACCACGAACGCCGAGCGCGCGATCTTCTCGCGCAGCGCGATCAGGTCCGGCTTGTCGAACTCTTCGGGGCCATGGACCGTGACCGAGTAGCTGGGCCCACCCAGCTCGTGCACCAGCATCGCGACCGCCGCCGAGTTGGTGCCGAAGTGTGCGTGCACGTGCTGCACCTGGGCCTTCTCCAGCAGCTCCACCAGCGCACAGGCCTCGGCGAGGTAGGCGAAGTTGCGGAACAGGCCGCGCTCGGAGCGGCGTCCGATGCGCATCGTGAGCTGCTCGGCGCGCGCGAACAAGGCCGGCCGCAGCGCCGCGATGCGCGCCACCGAGGGCAACAACACGCGGCCGCCTTTGCCCAGCAGCGCGTGCGTGATCGCGAGCTCGCGCTGGTCGGCCGGGTCCGGCAGGGCCTTGTCGGTCATCGGGCGGATCGAGTAGCGGACGACCTCGCAGCCGAGCCGCTCCAGCGCCTCGATCTCGCGGCGCACGAAGGTATGGCTGATCGACGGGTACTGGTTCACCAGGTAGGCGACGCGCATCGCGCCCGAACATAGCGCGCTTGCCTCCGACGCGCGCCAATCGTACGCAGCCCCCAGTGAGCTCCGACTTATGCTCGCGGGGGGCGAGACCGCCCGCGTCGACGCCGCTGGTCACCGCCGCACCCGGCCCACTCGCGGTGCTCTACCAGGACGACGTGCTGATCGTGGTGAACAAGCCGAGCGGCTTGTCCGCGCACCGCGGCCTGGCCAACGAGGGCGGCGACTACGTGCTGACCCGCGTGCGCGACATGCTGCAGCAGCAGGTCTACCTGGTGCACCGGCTCGACCGCGCTACGAGCGGCGCGATCTGCCTCGTGCGCGCGCCCTCGCACGTGGAGCCCATGCAGCGCGCGTTCCAGGACGCGCAGGTGGACAAGCGCTACCTGGCGTTGACGCGCGGCAAGATCCCGGCCGAGATCACGGTCGACTACGCGATCCCGCGCAGCCAGGAGCGGCCCAAGGAACGTGTGCACGCGCGCACCTCGTTCCGCTCGCTGGCGGTGTTCGAAGATCGCTACGCACTCGTCGAGGCGAGCCCGGAGACGGGCCGCTACCACCAGATCCGGCGCCACCTGAGCCACCTGCGCTGCCCGATCATCGGCGATACCAACTACGGCGATCGCAAGGAGAACCGGCTGTTCCGCGAGCGCTTCGGCTTGTTTCGGTTGGTGTTGCACGCGTGGCGGTTTAGCTTCCCTCATCCCGTGCACGGTGAGCGCATCGACATCCGCGCGCCGCTGCTGCCGGACCTGGCACTTCCGCTCGCGGCGATGGGCTTTCCCGTCGACCCGAAATCGGGTGAACTCGAGGTCTGATGGAAGACGCGACGCGCATCCTCTACGCGGCCTGGGAGGACTTCGGCGAGAACGATCCGATCGCGTCGCTGGTGGAGACCAGCGCGGGGGTGTCGACCAATCGCGTGTACCACCTGCGCACGGACAGCGGGCGCAGCTTGTTCTCGAAGGTGTCGTCGTACGGCTCGTTCGTGCACTTCCGCCAGGACCACGCGCGCATCAAGCAGTGGTGCGCGCTGCTGCACGGCACACGCTGGCAGAGCTTCCTGGCTCCCGTGCTGCTGAAGAACGGCGAGGTGTACACGTTCTTCGAGGCCGGCACCTGGGTGGTGTTCTACGAGGAGGCGCCCCGCCGCGGCGTGTTGCCCCGCATCTTGACCGAGGCGCAGATCGACAACCTCGCGCGCGAGGCGGCGTTGTTCCACCTCGCGTGTGCTGACGTCGCGAGCCAGTTCGATCCCACCTGGCAGTCGCTGGGGTCCGATCTGGCCACGCTCTACGACCAGATGGACAGCCAGCTGGTCGCCGCCACGCGCGGCTTCGACGCGGAGCACACCCGGCTCGTCCGCCGCCACTGCGATCTGTTCTTCTCGCGCGCGGAGAAGCTCGGCTACCACCGGTTCCAGAAGCTCCCGGTGCTGCTCGACTGGAACCGCGGCAACTTCTCGGTCGCCTACGACGAAGACGGCTTTCGGCTCTACTCGCGCTGGGACTACGACTGGTTTCGGATCGAGCCGCGCACGATGGACTTCTACTTCTTCAGCCGCGTGGTGCGCGAGGACGGCGACCAGACCGTGTTCAGCTACGCCGCCAACCCGCTGCTGGAGCCGCGCTTCATTCGCTTCGTGAAGGCTTACCACGCGGTCTTTCCGCTCAGCGAGAACGAGCTCGCGTTCAGTCGCGAGGCCTACCGCTTCTTCCTGCTGAACTACGTGGTCCGCACGGGCGAGCACTTCTTCATGAAGGAGATCTGCGAGCGGCTGACCCGCGAGACGGTGGGGCGCTACCTGCCCGAGCTGGAGTCGCTCGACTTCGCGCCCTTGCTCGGCTGCCTGTAACCTCGGAGCCGCGCTCGTCAGCCTTCGGGCAACGCCACGAGCAGCAGCACGCCGAGGATCACGCGGTACAGCGCGAACCAGCGGAAGTCGTGGGTCTGTACGTAGCGGATCAACCACTTCACCACGACGAACGCGGTCACGGTCGAGACCACGAATGCGATCACCACGTCGGTCCAGTTCTCCTGAGCAAGCGTGCCCTGCTTGATCTCCTTGAGCAGCGCGTAGCCGCTCGCGGCGTACATGGTCGGGATGCCGACCAGGAAGGACAGCTCCGTCGCGCGTGGGCGGTCCGTGGTGCCCGCGAACATCGCCGCGAAGATCGTCGCGCCCGAGCGTGAGGTGCCGGGGAAGACGCCCGCCAGGATCTGCGCGATGCCGACCACGATCGCGCACAGCCAGCTCACGTGGGCGTTCGGCTCCTGCCGCGCGGCCCAGGCCTCCGCCGCGACCATCACCACGCCGCCCACGATCAGCGCCCAGGCCACCGGCCGCACCGTCTCCGGCAGCTCGAAGCCCAGCTTCTTCGCCACCAGCCCGAGCGCCGCCGTGATCACGAATGCGACCCCGATCTTGAGCACGTAGTCGCGCTTCTCGCGTTCCCCGAGGCCCGTCGCCAGCTCCCAGAGCCGCCCCCAGAAGATGAACGTCACGGCCAGGATCGCACCCGCCTGGATCACGATGTTGAACAGCTCCGAGCGCTGCCCGAGCCCGAGCTTCTCGGCGATCAGCAGGTGCCCGGTGCTGGAGATGGGGAGGAACTCGGTGACGCCCTCGATCACGCCGAGCAAGAACACTTGAAGCAGGTTGTGCACGAGGTGCGGAGCGTAGCGGACCCCGTGAGCGCACGCAGGCACCACAAAGCAAAACGCCGCCCCTTGGGAGGAGCGGCGTTGTCCCTGCGAGGCGCAGCGCTCAGCCGAGCGTGGTCTCGAGGATAATGCGGGTGACCGTGTACGGGTCCATGTTCGCGTTCGGGCGACGGTCCTCGAGGTAGCCCTTGCCGTCGATCTTGGTCTGCAGCGGGATGCGAATCGACGCGCCGCGGTCGGACACGCCGTACTTGAACTGCTTGTACGAGCAGGTCTCGTGCTTGCCGGTCAGGCGGCTCTCGATGTCGTGGCCGTAGTTCTTGATGTGCAAGTCGGCCTTCTTGCCGAGCTTCTCGCAGGCCGCGACGATCACGTCGTAGCCGCCGTCGTTGCGCATGGCCTTGGTGGAGAAGTTGGTGTGGCAGCCGGCGCCGTTCCAGTCGCCCGAGGCGGGCTTGGCGGCGAACGAGACGTCGACCCCGTAGTCCTCGGCGATGCGGTGCAGCAGCCAACGCGCGATCAGCATGTGGTCGCCCGCTTCGAGCGTGGAGGCCGGCCCGATCTGGAACTCCCACTGGCCGGGCATGACCTCGGCGTTGATGCCCGAGATCTTCAGGCCGGCCGCGATGCACGCGTCCATGTGCTTCTCGATGATCGGGCGGCCGATCGCCTCGTAGGCACCGACGCCGCAGTAGTACGGACCCTGCGGCCCGGGCTCACCCTTCGCGAAGCCGTACGGCTTGCCGTCCTTGAACAGCGTGTACTCCTGCTCGAGTCCCCACCAGGCTTCCTCGGCCTTGTACTTCGCGTCCGCTGCGGCCGCGCCAGCGCGCGTGTTGGTGCGGTTCGGGGTGCCATCCGCGTTGTAGACCTCGGCCAGCACCAGCACGTTCTTGCCGCCGCGGATCGGGTCCGGACAGGTGAACACGGGCTTGAGGATGCAGTCGGAGGCGTGGCCTTCAGCCTGGTTGGTCGAGGAGCCGTCGAAGCCCCACTCCGGCAGCTTCGCGCCCTCGGGCAGGATCTTGGTCTTCGAACGCAGCGCCGGCGTGGGCTCGGTGCCGTCAACCCAGATGTACTCAGCCTTGATCACACCCATGATGCTTCTCCTCGAGATAGTCACAATCTGGCACGAGCCGGCCGGCCGATTCGGGGACAACCCCGAGGGGCGGAACCGGCGCGGAACATAGACGCGGGCAGAGACGCTGAAAAGTGGTTTGCCGCCGGACGCCTACTTTTCTTCTTTCCTAAACCAGATATGTTTCGATGCCATTTCGCGGCACGATCAAATCGAGATCTCACCGTGGGCCATCGCCCCAGTCATGCAGGCTGCCCCGAGGTGGCTGCAATAGAGTGCGCGCATGCAGATCAAAGCGTTTGCCGTCAGCGATACCGGCAAGGTTCGCAAGCACAACGAAGACTGCTTCTGCATCGATGACGAGCTCGGCCTGTACGTCGTTTGTGACGGCATGGGCGGCCATGCGGCGGGTGAGGTCGCGTCGAAGACGGCGGTCAACGCGATCACGCGCGTGGTGCACGGCCAGCGTACGTTTCTCTCGAAGTTCGACGGCTCTCCCGTCGCGGTGCAGGCCCTGTGTGCGCTCATGCACGAGGCGCTCGGGGAGGCCTCGCGCACCGTTTACCAGGTCGCGTCCACGGACCGCGGCAAGCACGGCATGGGCACCACGTGTGTCGCTTTGTTGGTCGCGGGTGACAAGGCGGTGATGGCGAATGTCGGCGACAGCCGGCTGTACCTCGCGCGCGACCATCAGCTGCACCAGCTCAGCACGGATCACAACTTCATGACCGAGGTGATCGCGAGCGGAATGTTGAGCGCGGAGCAGGCTGCGCAGGCGCCGCACGCGAACACGCTCACGCGTGCGGTCGGGGTGCAGCCCACAGTGCGCATCGACGTGCTCCCGCTCGATGTCCTGCCCGGAGATACGTTCCTGTTGTGTAGCGATGGTTTGTACGATTACTCGAGAGAGCCTGCGGATTTGATCGCCGCGCTGGAGCTGCCGGAGCCGGCGCAGGTGGCGCGCACGCTGCTCGAGCGCGCGCTCACGGGCGGCGCCCACGACAACGCGACCGCGCTGATCGTGCGCGCAGACAGCCACGAGGCGCGCCAACAGGAGCGCAAGCTCGAGGTCACGCAGCACCTGGAGGCGCTGGCCGAGATCGAGCTGCTGCGCGACTTCACGATGGCGGAGCTGGTCGCGGTCTACAACGAGCTCTCGCCGGTGGAGTTCGCCGGCGGCGCGCGCGTGATCCGCGAAGGCGATCGCGGTGAGGACCTGTTCGTGATCGTCGAGGGCCACTGCGAGGTCTCGCGCGCGGGCCAGAAGATCGCGGTGCTCGGCCCGGGCGCGCACATCGGCGAGATGGCGCTGCTCAACCAGCGCCCGCGCACCGCCACCGTCGTCACGTTGGAGCCGAGCCGCTTGCTCCGCCTCGAGCGCAGCGCGCTGCACGCGTTGATGGGGCGAGAGCCCGGCATCGCCTGCAAGTTCCTCTGGAAGTTTGCGCAGACGCTGAGCCTGCGCCTCGACGACGCCTACCTCGCGCGCGACTTCCGCGGTGGCCGCACCACGCTCGGGCTCGGCGAGTATCCCTCGCCCTTCGAGTCGCAGCGCCCTCGCAGCAGCCGCCCGTAGCGCACTACGAGACGAACACCCAGCGCGTCTCCACCGCGTGGGCGAGCGCGTAGCCGAGCGCGATCGCGAGGGCGAGCAGCCCCATCGTGAACGCGATCCAGATCGGGTTGTGGGCAGGCGCGGGGACGAGCGATACGGAGCTTCTTTCGAGGGGCGTTTCCATGAGCGGGCCCATTGCAGCTCGTGGGCCAGCCTGTTCGCGCGAAAACCGCGAGGGAATTTCGGTTCGATGTCCGACCGACCGGGCACGTAAGGCGGGCACGTGTCCGCGTGCGGCCAGAGGCGTAGCGCTCTGCGTTTCGCGATGGAGTCCGGCCGTCGCCGCTGCTATGGTCTCGGAGTTGGAACGTTGTTCCGAATAGTGGAATGGTGCATGGAGCGTTCAGGGACAGTCGACAAGGCGGTGCGTGTGCTGGAGGCGCTGTCGCGGGCGGCCGAG
>DASUME010000440.1:0-2855 GCA_036277895.1 Polyangiales bacterium | reverse complement strand
GCGCACCCATGGTGGCCACCTGGTGGTGCGCAGCAAGCTGGGCGCGGGCACGGTCTTTCGCGCGTATTTTCCGCTGTGCCGCGAGGCAGAGGAGCTGGTCGTGACCGAGCTCGCCAAGCCCGCCTCCAACGACACCCAGCGGGCGCGCACGTTGCTGGTGGTGGACGACGAGCCGATGGTGCGCGAGTTCGCGCATCGGCTGCTGGAGACCGAGGGCTACAGCGTGATCGAGGCCGGCTCGGGCGGCGAGGCACTGTCGCTCTTGCGCGGCCGGATCGACGAGATCGACGGCGTGCTGCTCGACCTGTCGATGCCGGGCATGGACGGCGACGCGCTGCTGTCGGAGCTGCGCTCGTTCGCGCCGGAGCTGCCGGTGATCGTGCACAGCGGACACTCGCTGGAGAGCACCAGCGAGCGGCTCACGCAGTGGAACATCGCCGGCGTGCTGCAGAAGCCGTATCGCGCGGCGCGGCTGAGCGAAATGGTACGCGGGCTCTTCGGCGAACCAAATCCGAGCTGAGCCTTTTGCGAACTCGCTCACTGGGTACGCAGCAGCCACGGCAACGCACGGAACAGTGAGCTATGCTGCGCGGCATGAATGAGCCGCGACGCACCCCCGCGCGACGTATTCACGTCATCGACGACCCGCGCTACGACCTGCACGCTGCGCCCGTTCCGCACCCGGAGCAGCCCGCGAGGCTGAAGGCGATCCGCAACGGCCTGGTCTCCACGTTGCTGGAAGGGGGCGCCGAGCGCGTGACGCCGCGCATGGCGCGCACCGAAGAGCTGACGCGCGTGCACTCGCCGGAGCACGTGGCGGAGCTGGAGCGCGATCTGGCGCGCGGCTCGGGCGTGATCGACGACGACACGTTCATCTCGGCGGGCACGCACGACGCGACCTGGCTCGCGGCGGGCGGCGCAGCCGTGCTGGGCGAGCGGCTGATGGCGGCGCGCGAGCCGTCGATCGGCGTGCTGACCGCACGTCCGCCCGGGCACCACGCGACGCGCACGCGCGCGATGGGCTTTTGCCTGCTCAACAACGTGGCGGTGGCGGCCGGCTCCGCGTTGAACGCAGGCGCGCAGCGGGTAGCGATCCTCGACTGGGACGTGCACCACGGCAACGGCACGCAGGCGATCTTCGAGGACGATCCGCGCGTGCTGTTCCTGTCGCTGCACCAGTGGCCGCTCTACCCCGGCACCGGCCGCAGCGACGAGATCGGCACCGGCCCCGGCCGCGGCGCGACCGTGAACATGCCGCTGCCTCCCCGCGCAGACGCGCGCGACTACGCCGCTGCGTACAAGCAGGTGGCGCTGCCGGCGCTACAGCAGTTCAAGCCGGACCTGCTGCTGCTCTCGTGCGGCTTCGACGCCCACAAGGACGACCCCCTCGGCGGCATGCTGCTCGAGGATCAAGACTACGGCGCGATGACGACGCTGATGCTCGACATCGAGCACCAGCTCGGCATCGGCAAGCTCGGGGTGGTGCTGGAGGGTGGCTACGACCTGGGGGCGCTGGAGCGAGCCGGTCATAGCGTGGCGCAGGCCCTACTCGGCAAGCGCTTCGAGCTGGCGGAGGGGAACCTGACACCGGGAGTGCAGAGGAGCCTGGACGCGACGCGGCACGCGCTGGACGGGTTCGTTAACTTCTAGGTTCGTGGGGGCGGAAAAGAGGCGAGTACCGCTGGAGTGGGGCGAGCCTTCCAAGGCTCTGCCAAGACCCCATGGACCGATCACGCGCACGCGCACGGAGCTGGTCGAATACGTGGGTCGACTACGATCGGGACGTGCTCGACGGAACGAATACGTGCGCGTGCGCGTGATCGGTCCACTCAGTCTCGCCCCACGGACCGCCGCCTACCCCACTCCAGCGGCACTCGCCTCTCTTCTGCCCAACGTTCTGGGTTCTACCCGATCGCCTCGAGCAACCCGTCCGAATCCGAGACTGCCCCGAAGACTCCTCCTTGCATCTTCACCATGTTGAAGGCTGCTTTATGGTTGCCGGGATCGGTGGCTCCGCAGCAGTCGGTGAGGATCAGGCACTCGTAGCCGCGGTCGTTGGCCTCGCGCATGGTGGTGTGCACGCAGACGTCCGTGGTGATGCCGGTCAGAACGATGTTCCGGATCCCGCGCTGGCGCAGCAGCATGTCGAAGTCGGTCGCGTAGAACGAGCCCTTGCCGGGCTTGTCGATCACGGGCTCGCCGGGGAGCGGGGCGAGCTCGGGGATGATGTCCCAGCCTTCCTGGCCGCGCACCAGCACCCGGCCGCACGGCCCGGGGTCACCGATGCCGGCACCGATCTGGCGCGAGCGCCAGCGCTTGTTCGCGGGCAGGTCCGCGAGATCGGGGCGGTGCCCTTCGCGGGTGTGGAAGATGTGGAAGCCGCGCTCGCGGAAGCGCTTGAGCAGCTTCTTGATCGGCTCGATCGGCGCGCGCACCGCGGCCAGGTCGTACCCCATCAGCGCCACGTAGCCGCCGGGGCCACAGAAGTCCGTCTGCATGTCGATGATGACGAGCGCGGTGTTTTCCGGCCGCAGATCCCCATCGAACGGCCAAGCGTAGGGCTCTGAGCCCTTGATGGTCCGGTTCATTTGCCGTGCTCCTTTGAATGCCGCGCGCCAGCTGGGGATTGAAAACCGCCGCAGAACGCGACAGTGAAGACAGTTTGATTCCCGCGTTGACGTAGATGAGTGGCGGCGCGAGGGGGAGCGTAGCGAGGTCGGGATTTCGGAACTGAATCATCAACGCATCATATGTACGCGTCCGCGCATTAAACGGTTTCGCCACAGAAGCGAAATGGGCCGCGCGCAAGGTCCGAGCGCCCCCCCGTAATGAATCGCCGACAAAACATCGGCGAT
>DASUME010000439.1:0-2297 GCA_036277895.1 Polyangiales bacterium | reverse complement strand
GGAGCTGGCGTGGAGCTGGGGCGAAGGCGTGCTCGCCTACGGCTTGTGGCGACTGCACGAGCGACTCGGCGACCCGGAGCCGCGCGCCTATCTCGCCGCGTATGTACGACGCCATCAGCGGCGCGCCGTGCGCGTCAGCTGGAGCGACGACACCACGCCCGGACTGACCGCGGCCGAGCTCGTGCTCGCAGGCGACCCCAGCGTGCGCCTCGTGCTCGACCGCGTGGTGGGCTACGCGATGACCGCGCCGCGCACGGAGGCGCAGGGCCTGGTGCGCCACCTCGGGCAGCACATCCCCGTCTGGCTCACCCCGCGCGCGTGGTTCCCCGATGCCTGGGTGGACTCGCTGTTCCACTTCCCGATCACGCTCTGCCGCTACTCGCGCCTCACCGGCGACGGTCGCTATCGCGACGAGGCCGCGCGCCAGGTCGCCGTCTTCCTGCGCAACCTGCAAGACCCCGCGACCGGCTTCGTGACGCACGCGTACAACGATCGACCGCGCGACGAGCGCGTGCCCGCATTCGCACGCCGCGCCTTCTGGGCGCGCGGCAACGGCTGGGCGCTCGTGAGCCTGGTCGAAGTGATCCAGGAGCTGCCCGACGACCATGCTCTGCGTGCGGAGCTGGTGGCGCGCTCGCAACGCCTGGCGTCTGCTCTCGCTGTCGCCCAGTCTGCAGACGGTCTGTTTCATACCGTTCTCTTGGAGCCCGAGACGTACCTCGAGACCGCCGCGTCGGGCTTGATCACGTACGCATTCGCGACAGGCGCGCGCGCGGGGCTGTTCGACGCGTCGTTCCGCGCCGCGGCCGAGCGCGGCATGCGCGGGTTGACCGGCACCCTCGAGCAGCGAGGAGATCGCCTGGAGGTGAGCGGCACCAGCCTCGGCACCAACCCGAGCGCCCGCGCACGCGGCTACGCCCGCATCGGCCGCGCCAACCAGGTCAGCTACGGCGTTGGGGCGTGGCTCCTCGCGGCCAGCGCGCTGCTGTAAGAGATCACGCGCTTGTCACCCGTACGCTGTGCACGGTGCGCACGCTCCTCCTCGAGAAGGAGCCTTCGATGAACTTCAAGCAGCTTGCCCTGATCGTGCTCGTGATCTTCGGCTCGGCGCGCCCGGCCTTTGCGCTCAACATCCTGCTCACCAACGACGACGGCCTGACCAGCAACCTGAAGGCGCTCTACGATGCGCTCAGAGCCGACGGCCACGACGTGATCGTCTCGGTGCCGTGCACGGGCCAGAGCGGCCGCGGCGCCGGCATCGTCATGTACAGCACGACGACCATCATCACCGACAACGACAAGACGCAGATCGAGGCCGAGGGCGGCTGCCACAACGGCGCGGCGCCGACCGGTGCACCCGCGGTCGGTCCCTTCATCAAGCCCGGCTACGCGGACTACTACTACGTGCACGGCACGCCGGTGCTCGCGGCGCTGTACGGCCTCGACGTGCTCGCGCCCGCGCGCTGGAACAAGGCGCCCGACCTCGTGCTGTCCGGTCCGAACGAGGGCCAGAACGTCGGCAAGATCGTGAACAGCTCGGGCACCGTGAGCAACGCCCAGATCGCGGCCAGTCGCGGCTTGCCCGCGATCGCCGTCAGCGCGGGCGTCGACACGGTCGACAACGTCACGCTCGCCAATCCCAACTCCGCGATCGTGGCCAAGCTCACGCTCAAGCTGCTCGCGACGCTGCAGAGGCATCGGCCGCTGCTGCCGGAAGGACTCGCGCTCAACGTCAACGTCCCGGACAAGCCCACGACGGAGCTCGCGTTCGCGTTCTCGCGCTTCGGCAGCTACGACGGCTACAAGCTGAGCTTCAAGGGCACCGCCCCGTTCGGTCTGCAGTTCGGCGCCAACACCGAGGCGCCCGCGCCGGAGCAAGCCGAGGACGAAGCCGTCGTCTACAAGACCAAGGTCTCCGTGACCGCGATGCAGGTCGGCTTCGAGCAGCGCCCGAGCGGCCAGCTCTGGCTCTGGCATCGCCTGCGCGACCTGTTTCGCTGAGCCGCCCCGCGGCGTGATGCGCACTATCTCGGCGCCATGAGTTGACAGGGACACGGACCCGAGACATAAGACTCGCCCAACGTGACGCGGGGTGGAGCAGTCTGGTAGCTCGTCGGGCTCATAACCCGAAGGTCGTTGGTTCAAATCCAGCCCCCGCAACCAAACGCCTCTTCCCGCGAGAGAGCGATACGAAAGCCGTCCTGGCATGCCCAGGATGGCTTTTTGCGTTAATTGCGGGGTGGAGCAGTCTGGTAGCTCGTCGGGCTCATAACCCGAAGGTCGTTGGTTCAAATCCA
>DASUME010000438.1:0-6191 GCA_036277895.1 Polyangiales bacterium | reverse complement strand
GCCTGGCAGGAGCCGATTGCGCCCCTCACGAGTCGCGTGCCGGGTCTGCCCGAGGAGCTCAACGAGCTGGTGCTCTCGCTGCTGCGCCACGATCCCAGAGAGCGCCCCGCGAGTGCGGCAGACGTCATCGAGCGCCTGACGTCGATGGCGGGGCTGGCCGCCGAGGACGACGAAGCGAAGATCGCCTACAGCTACCTGCGCAATCCCACGCTGATCGGACGCGCGCAGCCGCTGGCCGACGTGCAGCACGAGCTACGCGCGGCGATCTCCGGGGCGGGGCGGATCGTCTGGCTGGAGGCCGAGCGCGGCTTGGGCCGCAGCGCGCTGCTCGATCAGGTGGCCGTGCACGCGCAGCTCGCCGGCGCCACCGTCGTGCGCGCGGATGGCGGCCGCCACAACACCCCCTTCTCGGCCGCACGCTACCTCGCCCAGATCGGGCTCGCGACGTTTCCGCTGGTCGCGCGGGCGATGGCGACCCGGCTCGGAACCTCCGGGTTCCACGACGGCGATCGAGGCGCTCCCGAAGGCATCGTGCGCTCCCCGATCGAGGCCTCGGAGCGCCAAGCCGCGACCTCCGCGTCGCTCGCCGAAGCGCTGCTGCAGTGCAGTCTGCAGAACCCTCTCGTGCTGCTGCTCGACGACGCACACCTGATGGACGCCGAGTCCCTCGGCTTGCTCGCGTCGCTCACCGAGCCGCTCGCCAGCCACCCGCTGCTGATCGTGCTGAGCACCCGGCGGGACAGCCGATCCGGCGGCGACGCGACCGCGAAGCTGTTCCAGAACGCCAAGCACTGCCAGCTGACGCGTCTCAGTGAGCTCGAGCTCCAAGAGTTGGTGAGCGACGTCTTCGGCGACGTGCCCCACGCGCGTCGCCTCGCGGCGTGGCTGCACGCGCAGACCGGCGGCAATCCGGGGCACGCGATCGATATCGCGCGCCTGCTGCTCGCACGCGGCGCCATTCACTACACCATCGGCACCTTCGTGCTGCCGCATGCCTTCGAAGCCGACCTCGATGCGAGTGATCATGCGCAGGCGTCGTTGGCGCGCGTCAGCGGCGTCAGCGCGCACGCGAGCGAGATCGCCAGCGTGCTGGCGCTGCACTCCGGGCCGCTGCAACCGGAGCAGCTCGCGAGCGCGCTCGGCCTCGATCGGTCCAAGCTGGTGAGCGGCCTCGAAGAGCTGGTCGCGCGCGGCGCCGTGGCCAACGTGGACGGTCGCTACTCGTGCGTCAGCGAGGCGCTCCGCGGGGCCCTGACGCGAACCCTGAGCGCGCAGCAGGCTCAACGGCTTCACGCCTCGCTCGCACGCGCGCTGTCCGAGCACGACTCCGTCTCGCTCGCCAGCAAGCTCGCCGTGGCCGACCACCTGCTTCGCGCGGGTGAAGCCCTCGAGCTTGCCGGAGCCTACCAGCTGGCTCGCATCGGTGACGCGCATCGCTTCGAGGTCGCCATGCTGACGAGCTCGCTGCCGCTGTTCGAGCGCGCGCTGGCCATCCTGCAACGCGCGGGCCTGAACGACCAGGAGTGCGTCGGGCTGCTGGTCCCGCTCAGCCTGGCTGGCTTTTACGGAGCCCTCGAGCTGCAGCGACGCTACCTGGACCGCACGCTCAACGCACTCACGTCGATCTGCGGACTCTCGCTGGCCGCGCGTCTGCGACCTTACTTGGGTGCCAAGCTGGCCCTGGCACTGGGTCTGACGGTCGGCTTCTGGGCGCACCTGCTCACGCGCCGCACGCTCAACCGGCGCTCCTTCATGGAGAACTTGCTCGCGTTCACCAGCATCCTCGGCCCGGCCACCGCCGCCGCGGCCAGCAGCTTCGACGTTCTCGAGAGCTACCGGATCGCGAACTATCTGGAGCCGCTCGCGGGCGCACCCAAGCGCTCGGGCCTCTACTGCATCCGCGAGTTCTGCATCGCCACCGCCGAGCTGATCGACGGCCGTATGCAGTCTGCCAGTCGCCGCTACTCGTACGTGCTCGCCACCTTCGAGAAGCCGGTGCTGGGCATGGACGACGTCCTGCGCGAGCAGGCGAGCCTCGGTTGCCTGCATGGCAAGGCGCAGGCCCTCGTCACCGATGGCTCCCCGGAGGCCCTGACCCTGGCCGACGAGCTGGCGCAGCGCTCCACCTTCTTCGCGCCTCACGCCGAGTGCGTGCGCATGACCTACCATGCCAATCGCGGCGACACGGCACAGGCCGCCATCCATCGCGAGCGCTCGGAGGCGCACGCGCTTCAAGGTGGCACCGCCTGGTCGGCGCTCTGCACCCTGACCGTGCGCACCGTGCAGGGCTACCTGCTGGTGGGCGACGTCGTGTCCCTGGTGCGAGCCGTGGCTGACCTGCAGCGCCTCGGCAAGCTGTGCGAGAGCATGGCCGCGAACGCGCAGCTCGCCCAGGCACACCTCGAGCTCCTGCGTGGACAGCCTGCCCGCGCACTGCCTCACTACGAAGCCGTGTTTGCCACCGACGTCGGGCGCCGGCTGCCGTCGCACGCGCTCGATCGCGCGATGTGCGCGCAAGCGCTGTCCGCGCTCGGCGAGCACCAGCGCGCCAAGGACATCTGCGAGGCGGTGCTGCGCGAGCCTCCGGCCTCGGATGCCGAGTTTGCACGCTTGCAGCCGCGGCAGAAGCTCGCCCTGGCCGAGGCGAACCTCGGCCACCGAGCGCGGGCCGTGGAGCTGCTCGAGTCCGCGCTCGTGGAGGCGCAGACCTTTGCCAACCCGGTCACGCTAGGGTCGCTGCACCGCGACCGTGCGCACGTCGCCGCGCTGGAAGGTGACCTCGCGAGCTACCAGCACCACGAAGCGCTCATGCGCGAGCACTTCGAGAGCACGCGCAACCCGTGGCTCGTGCAACAGGTCGCGACCCTTCGTGCCCTGGCCGTGCGGAGCGGTCTGATCTCGCCGCTCCATGGGCTGTCCAGCGTCGGAGAGTCCGATCTGGACGGCAGCACCGAGCTCGAACCCGCGCCGAACGTGACGCCCGACGCCGCGCTCGCCAAGCGCGCACCGAGTTCCTAGATTTCCGACCCGCCACCGCGTGCCGTCGCCGCGCTGTTCGGCAGACCTCAGGATCGCTTTCGTCACTCCGATCCACGCCTGCCCCCGAGAGTCGCGCTACGCTCTCGGCGCTCGGCGGAGGCTGCGATGGATGAGCAGGCGGTGTTGATCGTGGGCGCGGGGCCGGTGGGGTTGAGCATGGCGCTCGGTCTTGCCCAGCGCGGGCAGCGCGCGCTCGTGATCGAGAAGAACGCGCAGCTCAATCGGCACTCCAAGGCGGTGGTCGTGCTGCCGCGCACGCTGCAGATCTTTCAGGAGTGGGGGCTGGAGCCCGTGTTCCGCGGCCGCGCGCAGTGGCTCGACCGCCTCCGCGTGCACGACCCCGAGCAGCGCAAGCTGCTGGAGGTCGACTTCCGCGTGCTCGATGACGTGTCCGCGGTCGCCGCGGTCGCGATCCTTCCGCAGGACGAGACCGAGCGCATCCTGTACGACGCGTGCGAGGCCTCCGCGCTGATCGAGGTCCGACTCGGCCACGAGCTGGTCGGCCTGGAACAGCACGCCGAGTACGTGCGCGCGGAGGTCGTCGCCGACGGGCAGTCGTATGCGCTCGAGGCGCCGCATCTGTGCGCTTGCGACGGCGCGCACAGCCGCGTGCGTGAGTTGCTCGGCTGCGAGCTCGAGGGCAAGACCTACGACGACTACGCGATCCTCGCGGACGTGTTGGTCGACGACGAGCGAGACAGCAAGTCGTGGCCGATCGTCGATCTCAGCGCGCGCGGCTTTCACTTCGTGGTGCGCTTCGCGGACAAGCGCTGGCGACTCGTGCTCGCGGTGCCTGGGCGCAGCGAGAAGACGGAGCCGCCGAACGAGCTGATCCAGACCGAGATCGAGCGCTTGCTCGGCCCGGGTCCGATCGAGGTGCTCTGGAAGAGCTCGTTCCACCTGCACATGCGCAGCGTCGCGCACTTCCGCAACCAGCGCGTGCTGCTCCTGGGCGACGCCGCGCACCTGACCAGCCCCGCGGGCGGCCAGGGCATGAACGCCGGCATCCAGGACGCGCACAACCTGGCCTGGAAGCTGGCGGCGATCGCACGCGGTGCGAACGCGGAGACGTACCTCGACTCCTACGATCGCGAACGCCATGATGCGATCCGGCACAACGTCGACGTGTTCACCGATCGGCTGACGCGCTACGGCATCGACGCGCCGCCCAAGCTGCGACGCGCCGCGTTCGAGCTGGTCCACCTCGCGAACCAGCTCGCGCTCACCAAGCGCCGCATCGTGCAGCGCATCTCCATGCTCGATCTGCGCTACCGGCCGAGCCCGCTGATCGAGAGCAGCGGCGGCGAGCTACTCGAAGACCTGTTGCTCACCGACGGCCGCCGGCTGCGCCAGGCGATCGGGCACGACGGCGCAGTGCTGCAGGTGGAGCGCTCCAAGATCCGCTTCGCCGGACAGCAAGTGGAGACCGCGAACCTCGACCACCACAGCAAGTACCTCGTGGTGCGCCCCGACTACGTGATCGCCTACGCAGGCTCGAACCGCCGCGTCGCCGAGCGCACCGCCAGCACGCTCGACATCGGCTGGAGCGAACGTCGCAGCGGGTAGTTTCAGGTGCGCCGATGCTCTCCAACCCAAACAAGGTGGAGCGCGCGTGACGACACCTGCTGGAGATGGTCGGCAGCATCCTCAACGTCATGCCGTTGCACGCCAGCGGGAAGCCGCAGACGAGGCCGGCACGAGTGCATGCGTTGTGCGTGGGGTCGCTCTCGCCTTATCCTGTCGTCGCCAATGTCGACGTTAGGCACGGATCGCTTCGAGCTGGTGCGCCAAGTAGGCGAAGGCAGCTACGGTGTGGTCTACGAGGCGCGCGACCGACATTCGGGCAGCCTGGTCGCGATCAAGGTGCTGCACCGAGGCGACGAGCTGGCGGAAGACCGCTTCGAGCGCGAAGCCCAGGTGCTGGCGGAGCTGCAGCACCCCGCCATCGTACGCTACGTGGCGCACGGCATCTCCGACGTCGGACAGCGCTACCTGGTGATGGAGTGGCTCACCGGCCACACGCTCGAGCGCCAGCTGCGCGGGCGCAGGCCCGTGAACGAAGTGCTGGCCCTGGCGCGGCGTGTGGTCTCGGGCCTCGCGTTCGCAGAGCTGCGCGGCGTCGCCCACCGCGACATCAAGCCGGCCAACCTGTTCCTCGTCGACGGCAGCGCGGCCGCGGCGAAGATCCTCGACTTCGGGCTCGCACGCCGCAAGGCGGACCGGCAGCAGCTGACGCAAACGGGCTTCGTCGTCGGCACGCCGCTCTACATGTCGCCCGAGCAAGCGCGCGGCGACTCCAGCGTGGACGCGCGCACGGACATCTTCTCCCTGGGCAGCGTGCTCTACACCGCGCTCTGCGGCGAGGAGCCATTCTACGGTGCACAGCCGCTCGCCACGCTCGCCAAGATCTGCTTCGACGAGCCGCGGCCGATCGAGCGCCTCGCGCCGCAGGTGCCGGTACGCCTGCGCAACCTCGTGCAGTCGATGCTGCACAAGAAGCGCGAGGAGCGCCCCGGCCTGCGTGCGATCGCGGACGAGCTGGCCGCGATCGTGGCCGAGCGCTCGGTGGTCGAGGACGACGACGACAGCGCCAGCATGACGCTGGAGGTCAACGTCGTTCCGAAGCGCGGCGGCACCTCGCTGCAGCGGCGCGTCCGGATCGCCGATCAGCGCATCTCCGCCGCCGTGTTCGTGGGCGAGCTCCCCGCGTCGCTCGAGGCGGAGCTCAACGCGGTGGCGTCCCGCTTCGGCGCACGCGTGGAGCGCCTGCTCGACGGCTCGCGCCTGGTGCTCCCGAACCAGCAGCTGAGCGCGGGCGAGCAGACGCTGGTGGCGGCGCGCTGCGCGCTCTCGCTGCGCCAGGTGCTCGCGCAGAGCGCACGCATGGTGGTCTGTACCGGTCGCGCCGTGATCGGCGAGGCGCAGCCGCTCGGCGAGCTGTTCGAGCGCGGCGCCGCGCTGCTCGCGGAGACGTCGCCCGGCTCGGTCAGCGTCGACGAAGCGAGCGCATCGCTGCTCGAAGCGCGCTTCGAGCTTGGGGCCCCGCACACGCTGGAGCGCGAGCGTCGCGGCGGAGAGGCGCCGCGCACCGTGCTCGGTCAGCAGAGCGCGTTCGTGGGGCGCGAGCGCGATCTGCAGCAGCTCTCGTTGTT
>DASUME010000437.1:0-4558 GCA_036277895.1 Polyangiales bacterium | reverse complement strand
GGACTGATCGGGCGCCTGCGCCGCCGCGACTCCAAGGGGCAACAGCGCGAGGCAGGCGGCCAGCAGGATCGAGGTAATGCGCGGCACTAGGCCGCATGTATAGCGCAGGGTCGCGCGTGGGTAGTACTACGCGATCAGGGCACGATGCGTAGGGAGCGGCTCGCCCCGGTATGGCGCGGGGGCTCGTCCACGCCGCCCTCGAACGCATCCCCCCGCGCGGGCTCGTGGCGCAGGCCGAGCTTCTGCCACAGCTCGCGGTCGAACAGGTGCGTGGCGCGCACGTTGGTCAGCGCGGCCAGCATGCTCTCCTTCGCACGCGGTGCCGTCTCTTCCAGCGTGGCCAGCAGGTTCTTCACCTGCTTGCGCATCAGGTTCTCCTGCGAGCCGCACAGATCGCAGGGCAGGATCGGAAACTCCAGCAGCCGCGCCAGCTCCGCGATCTTCGGCTCCGCGGCGTACAGCAGCGGGCGGATCACCACGTTGCGCTTGTCGTCGCTGACCAGCTTCGGCGGCATGCTCTTGAGCTGCCCCGTGAACATCAGGTTGAGCAGCAGGGTCTCGATCGCGTCGTCGCGATGGTGGCCGAGCGCGATCTTGCTGCAGCCGAGCGACTGGGCCGCATTGTACAGCACACCGCGCCGCAGCCGCGAGCACAGCGAGCAGTACGTCTTTCCCTCGGGCACGTGGTCGGTGACGATGCTGTAGGTGTCTTCGCGCAGGATGCGGTAGTCGTAGCCGTGCTGCGCCAGCCAGCCCTCCAGCGGCTTGCCGTCGTAGCCGGGGTGGCCCTGGTCCAGGTGCACCGCCAGCAAGGAGAAGCGGATCGGGGCCTTGCGGCGCGCACGCTCCAGCAGGTGCAGCATGGTGTAGCTGTCCTTGCCGCCGCTCATGCACACCATCACGCGGTCGCCGTCTTCGATCAGGCCGAAGTCGGCGATGCAGCGGCCGAGCTCGCGGGCGAGCTCGTGTTCGAGCTTTTCGGCTGGGGACGACATGGGCAAGCGCCAGGTTCTAGTAGCCATTACCCCCGGGTCAAATCGACGGCTCGGAGCGCCCTCCGCCGGCAAAACGTTGTATGGTCGATGCCGCGATGAGCGAGCGGGGGGCGGCGCCGGAGAGGCAGGACAGTTCACCGTCCGTGGGCGAACAGCCCACACTCGCCGCGACGCCTGAGCAGATCAACTCCGGCACCCGCGTTCGCGACCACTGGATCGGCAAGGAGATCGCGGGCCGCTACGTGATCCGCGAGCGGCTCGGCGAGGGCGGCATGGGTGTGGTGTTCATCGCCGAGCACCTGCACCTCAAGAAGCGCGTCGCGTTCAAGGTGATCCATCCGGACCTCGCGGCTCACGAGGAGCTGCTGCTGCGCTTCCAGCGCGAAGCTCTGGCCACCGGCCAGCTCGATCACCCGCACATCGCGGCCGCGATCGACTTCGGTGAGCTGGCCGATGGCGGCGCCTTCATGGTGATGCCGCTGGTCCGCGGCCACAGCCTGCAGAAGGAGCTCGACGACCGCGGCAAGATGGACCCGCGCCGCGCCGCGCGCCTCGGCTCCGAGATCGCAGACGCGCTCAGCGCCGCACACGCGGTCGGCATCGTGCATCGCGACCTCAAGCCCGACAACGTGCTGCTCGAGCAGCGCACGGACGGCAGCGAGTCCGCCAAGGTGCTCGACTTCGGCGTCGCCAGCCTGGCCGGGCGCGCGGAGGGGCTCAGCGTGGTCGCCCGTCCGCTCACGCAGGCCGGCACCATCCTCGGCACCCCGGGCTACATGTCGCCCGAGCAAGCCTCCGCCGGCGAGGTCGATCACCGCACGGACCTGTACGCGCTCGGCGTGATGTTGTGGGAGCTGTGCAACGGCCGCCGGCTGTTCGACGGCGACGACATCACGCAGATCTTCGCCAAGCAGTTCAAGTCGCTGCCGCCGCTGCTCGAGCTGGACGTGCGCGAGCTGAACACGCTGGTCGCGCGGCTGTTGGCCTGGGACAAGAACGAGCGCCCATCGAGCGCGTCCGAGGTGCGCGATGCGCTGCGCTCGATCGCCGAGCAGCGCACGCCGTCCACCCCGGTGCCCCACTTCTCGCTCTGGGTTCGCCGCGCGAAGCCGTACCACAAGCACCTCTACGCGGGCCTGGTGGCGCTGCTGTTCCTGATCCCGCTGCTGACGCGCAAGTCCGAGCCCGAGCCGGTGCTCGCGCCCGAGGTCACCGACGAAAAACCCGCGGCCAAGGCCTCCGCGGAGGAGCCGCGCGCGCCCGACGAACCGCCCGCCCGGCTGGCGGAAGCCGCGCCGCTGCCCAAGGTGTTCGAAGAGCCCGCCAAGACGCTGCTCGAGTCGCGCAACACCAAGGAGCGGCGCGCGGTGGCCAAGCGGCTCATGCGCAGCACCGGCGTGCCGCCCTATCTCTCGCTGCTCGCGGAGCTGGAGGTCACCACGCGCTGCAACGAGCGCAAGGCGCTGATCGCGGAGATGCGCAAGCAACTCGACCCGCGCGTGCTACCTGCGCTGGAGCGAATGGCCGAGCAGCCGCGCACGGGCTGCGCGCCGTTCCGCCTGGGAGACTGCCTGTCATGCTTACGGCGCGATCTCGATCAGACCATTGGCGTCTTGCAGCAGGCGCACTCGCCGTAGTCTGCTGCCTCGCCTCGCGCGCCGAGGCGCAGAGCGAGTGGCAGGCCCATGCACGCGCGTGGTTCGCGGCCGATCTCGCGATCGCGCCGGTCGGGCGCTACACGCGTGAGCTCGACGACCCCGGTGCGCGCGATCGGCTCACGCGCGGCGGCAACCTGGCCGCGTCGTTCTCCTGGGTCGGCGAGGGCCCGCTGGGCATCGGCGCGCACGCCGCGCCGGGCATTCACTACGTCGCCCTGCCAGGCGCGAATGGACGCGTGTACCTGATCGACGTCGGCGTACATCCGATCGGCCGGCTGGCGTGGAAGACGTTCGAGCTCACGCTGCGCGTGCCGTTCGGCCTGACCACCGGTCGACTGAACTGGATCCGCACCGCCGAGCAGAAGGTCGCGTTCGCCAGCTCCAGCAACGACCTCGGCGTGGGCATGCACGTGGGCCCCGTCGCGGGCGCCGTGATCTGGCTGGGCGAGTGGCTCGGCATGCGCGTCGAGAGCGGCCTGATGTACCGACGCATGAAGTTCGACGAGGGCAAGACGCAGGGTTTCCCCGGCGACATCGAGGAAGCCACGATCCGCGGCGAGGTCACCCACCATAGCCTCGCCTGGACGATCTCGATCGGCTTCGTGCGCCGCTTCAACCCCGCGAGCCTACCGGACGAGAACGGCCCGCCGCTGCCCACGCCCGACTACTACCAGCCCTACCCGCTCACGCAGAGTCACTCCGCATTGCGCATGTGATCGGCCACGCGCTGGAACGAGCCGCGCAGCATCTCGCGCAGCAGCTTGTCCTCGACCACTTCCTCGAGCGCCAGGCGCATGCAGTGCATCCACGCCTCGGCCGCGCTCTGATCGATCGCGAAGTGGATGTGCCGCATGCGTAGCCGCGGATGCCCGAACTTCTCCGTGTACAGCTGGGGCCCACCGAGCCAGCCGCTCAGGTACTCGAAGAACTTCGCGCGCGTGCCCAGGAGTGACTCGGGGTGCATCTTCAAGATGCTCGCCGCTTGCTCCTCGGAGCTCATGTGGTCGTAGAAACGATCGACGAGCTTGCGCACGCCTTCGGCGCCGCCGATTCGGTCGTAGGGGGTGGGTGCTTCGGACGAGGACACGCCGGTACTATTCGGGCACAACCCGCGCGACGCCACTGGCCACGAGGCGCTGCCACTCGGACTCCCAGGCTTGCACGTAGGCGTTGTCACGAAACTGCACGCCCACGTCGAGCGTTCCGTCTTCCTCGACCGCGGTCAGCTGGCCGCTGGTGACCAGCACCTTCGAGTCGTCGACCACCGCGAAGCGCGCCTTCAAGCGCTCGATTGCGAACACCTCCAGGGTCGCGCGCGCGGAGAGCGACGGCTCCACGAACGCGCGCACTTCCGCGAGCGGCGTGCCGGCCGGTATGTCGAACACCGCGCGCACCTTGATGTCGCGGCCACCCATCAGCGCGCCCACGGTGCGCAGCACGCCGGGGTCTTCACCCACCGTCAGCCCGTACAGCGCCACACTCTCGGTCGCGCTCGCGATCAGCTCGCGCACCTGATCGGCGAGATCGCGCGAGCGAGTTCCCGGCGAGGTCGGGCCGCAGTACGACAGCGCCGCCACCTGCCCGCGCTCGCCGCCGCGCTCGGCCAACACCGCCACCAGCATCGCCTTCGCCGCCGCCGTGTCGCGCCCGATCAGCGGGTCGAGGTTGGCCTCGACGTCGCCGAACGACTTCTCGATCAGCGACGAGCGTGAGATCGGCGAGGCGATCGCGTCCTTGTGCAGCGCGCGCAACAAGCGCTTCAGCTCGGAGCTGGTGACCCGGTGCAGACCAAATTCCGACATGCCGCGGTCTAGCGCAGCATACGCCGCGCCGCCCCCTGGAGCGGCGTGGGCTTGGGCGGCTCCGAGACGCGGATCTCGACGTGCGGCCGCGGGTTCGGCGCCG
>DASUME010000436.1:0-2335 GCA_036277895.1 Polyangiales bacterium | reverse complement strand
GAGCGCGGCCTGATCTGGTCCAAGTTCCTGGTGCGCGACGCCGACCGCACGGTCGAAGTCGAGATCCCCGGCGGCCAGCTGGGCGAGCACACGCAGGTCGTCTCCGAGCACGAGCCCCCCGGCGACGGCAACCAGATCGTGGTCGCCACGCACCGCAAGGGCCCGCACGCCTGGGCGTTCCTCCGCGACGGCGTCGTCTACGGCGGCTCCCTCGGCGACGGCCCCGCGATCCAGTGGGAGTGATTCACCCCGAAGTTGCTTGAACCGCGCATGCGTTTGGTCTCCCCTGACGCGCGATGAAGCTTCGTTGGCTGTGCTTGGTGTTGATCTGTGCCTGCGCCCCTGCGTCCTGGCAGGTGCGCACCCTCCCCCCTTGCTACCAGGCACTCGAGGATCCGACGCAGGAGCGTGAACGGGCGCAGCTCACGGCCGTGCTCGCGCTGCAGAACCGCGGTTACGGGGTGGTGCAGCGGGAGGGCTGGATCGAGGCGTCGGGCCCGGTGCGCTGGCGCGTGCGGGTGACGGACTCCGCGGGCCTCGACGTCGACGGCGAGCGCGATACGCCGCAAGCGCGTGCGCGCTTCGAGGAGCTGCAGCAGAGCGTGGCGCAGGTGCGCTGTCGGCCGCTCGACGAGCTGCGCGGCGAGGTGCAGGGTCGAACGGCGGGGGGCGACGCGACGCAGACGCGCCTCGTCCTGCTGCACCAGCAGCGCGACGAGACGCGCGTGGGCGGGCCGATCGCGCTGGTCGCGATCGGGGCCGGCGTCGCGGCCACGGGCATCGGCCTGATCACCGACGCGTTGTTGTGGCGCGCGGAAGGTTGCGACGGGGACGACTGCAGCCTGCGCGACCTGGCGCGGCCGTTCGGGATCGCGGGTGCGGCCATGGTCGGCGTGGGTGCGGTGGTGGTCGGCGTCTCGTTGCCGTGGATGATCCGCACCATCCGCAAGCGCAGCGCGCTGAACCGCGAGATCAAGAGCCTGCGCGACGGCCAGCTGAGCTTCGGGCCGACCGGCGTACAGCTCCGCGCTTCGTTCTAACGAACGAGCCGGTAGCCGATGCCGCGCACCGTGACGAGGTGGGCGGGCTGATCGACGTCGGGCTCGAGCTTGGCGCGCAGCTGGGCCACGAAGTTGTCGATCGTGCGCGGCGTGCCGTGGTGGTTTGGGCCCCACACCTTCTCGAAGATCTGGCGGCGCGTGAGCACCGAGCCCTTGGAGACGACCAGCGCGCGCAGCACGTCGAACTCGGTGGCCGTCATCTCGACCGGCTGTCCTGCCCGGCGCACCTCACGCTTGTCGACGTCGACCTCCACGTCGCCGAACGTGAACAGCGGGCTGGCCGCCTGTTGCACGCGCGGGCGCAGCCCCCTTCGCAGCGCCACCTTGATGCGCGCGAGCACCTCGGCGATGCCGAACGGCTTGGTGATGTAGTCCTCGGCGCCGAGCTCCAGGCCCATCACCTTGTCGGCCTCGGCGCTCTTGGCGCTCAGCATCAGCACCGGCGTCTCGTTGCCCTGCGAGCGCAGGTGACGCACCACCTCGAAGCCGTTTAGCTTGGGCAGCATCAGGTCGAGGATGATCACGTGCCAGGACTCCGCGAGCGCACGATCGAGGCCGCTGCGGCCGTCCTCGGCGAGCCCCACGTCGTAGCCCTCGGCGGACAGGTTGATGCGCAAGCCGAGCGAGATCGACGGGTCGTCCTCGATCACCAGGATGCGGCAGCGCTCGTCGACGGTGGCTTCGGTCATGCGGATCGTGCAGGGGCAGAGGCGGCGGCCGGAGCCTGCACACGTGCACCCGGATAAGGCAAGAGCAAGCTGAAGGTACTGCCCTTGCCAAGCTCGCTCTCCAGCTCCACGCGCCCGCCGTGCGCCTGCACGATGTGGCGCACGATGGCGAGCCCGAGGCCCGAGCCCTCGACGTCGCTCGAGAGCAGCTCGTTGGAGCGATAGAATTTGTCGAAGACGCGGCGGTGCTCGCGGCGCGCGATGCCGATGCCCTGATCGACCACGGCCATGCGCACGTGCTTCTCGTCGGCCGACACGCGCAGGTGGATCTTGCCGCGCTCGGGCGAGTACTTGTAGGCGTTGGTCAGCAGGTTCACCAGCGCGTCCGCGATCGCACCGCGGTCGACCTTCAGCATCGGCAGCTCGCTCGCCATGTCGAGGTTGATCTTCTCGCCGCGACCGATGTGGTTGGTGTCGAACTCGGACAATGCGGCGTCGACGATGTCGCGCACGCTCTCGAACTTGGGTTGGTAGACGCGCTTGCCCGCCTCCATGCGGCCCCAGTCGAGCAGCCGCTCGATGCGGCGGGTCAGCCGCGCGGTCTCG
>DASUME010000435.1:0-10296 GCA_036277895.1 Polyangiales bacterium | reverse complement strand
GCTCGGCTGCACCCACTACCCGCTGTTCCGCCCGCTGATCGACGAGCGTGTGCGCGCGCTGTGCGGTTCGCACGCCGTCGTCGTCGACAGCGCCGAAGCCACCGCCGAGGCGCTGGCGCAGATGCTCACCCAGCGCGACATGCTGTGCACGGGCGCGCGCGGCGACCTGTCGCTGCTCGTCACCGACATGCCCGGCCGCTTCGCCGAGGTCGCCAGCCGCTTCCTCGGCGAGCCGATCGAGGGCATGGCCGTCGAGCAGATCGACCTCTAGCGGCGCTGCGCGCGCATCGTCTGCGAGCGTTGGGCGCTCGCGCGGACCATACGCGAGGGGTCGCGTGTCGCGAGGGCGCTCAGCTGCACGTCGGCGTGCTCCACGGTCGCCAGCAGCTTCGCCGCGGCCTTGCGCACGTGGGCGTCCGGGTGGCTCGCGACGAAGGAGAGCTCGCTGGCCTCGATGCCGAGCGGCAGCGTCTCGCCGATCGCGCTCAGGCCGTCGAGCGCACGGCGCAGCACCAGCGGCGAGCGCGCCAGCGTATCCTGCGAGCTCGGCGCCGCGCGTACGATCGCAGCCAGGCCTCCCGCGGTGCGCGCGCTGGGAAAGCCCGCGAGCTCGCCGAGCGCGCGCAGCCGCACCACGCGGCTCTTGCGGGCGTCCGCGTACAGCGTCCACAAAGCTTCTTCGCCCGCGCTGCCGAGCGCACGCAGCTGCTCGTGCACACCCGCCGGCTCGATGCCCGCGCTCAGCCACGCCTCGACCCGCGTCAGCACGTCGTCCGCGCGCACCACGCAACACAGCCCCAGGATCGCCCCCGCGATCCACGTCCGCATCATCCCCATGCCGATCACGATACGCCCAAAATCGCAGCTCGCGCGAGTGGCCATGCTCTGACATCGTTGGATCATGATCTTGCAGACCGAGATCGTGGAGCAGGCGATCGATGGAGAGCGCCGGGCGCGCTTCGTGAAGGATGTGGTCGCAGCGCGTGACGGCACGTACCCGGTCGGCATGGTGCGCAAGCGGCGGGTGGTGCCCTCGGCCTTAGCCGCCGATGAGGACGCGTCGGTACGTCGTGACGCCGTGGAGGTGGCGGGACCCACGCGCGGCGCCGTGCTGCTCGTGCACGGCTTCGGCCAGAACCGCTACACGTGGCACACCTCGCGCCGCTCGTTCGCGAACTTCCTCGCCAGCGAGGGCTACGACGTCTTCAACCTCGACCTGCGGGGCCGCGGTCGCTCACGCCGCTTCGGCGCGCTTCAAGACACCATCCTCGACGACTACATCCGCGAGGACGTGCCGGCCGCGATCCGCACCGTGTTGCGCGTGTCGAACCACTCCAAGGTGTGGCTGGTCGGGCACTCGATGGGCGGCATCATCAGCTACGCCGTCGCGGGCAGCACCATGCGCGACGAGGTCGAAGGCGTGATCAGCTTCGGCTCGCCGTACCGCTTCGGCCTGGGCTCGCGCTTCCTCGCCATCGTGGGCCCGCTGCTCTACGGCGCGCGCCTGACCGGCATCTTCGACCGCAACCCGCCGATCCCGATCCGCCGGCTCGGTGCGCACATGGTCAAGCGCAGCTGGCTCTGGGACAACCCGCTGGTGCCGATCCCGATGCGGCCCTGGACCCCTCGCAGCATGGAGCCCGAGATCCTGGCCGAGAACCTGTCGGCGGCCTTCGAGCACACGCGGGTGGCGATCGCGCTCGGCCTGGTGGGCCTGGGCAGCGAGAGCGCGCTCAAGAGCCACGACGGCCTCAACGACTACGGGCTCGCGTTCGAGCTGGCCGACAAGCCGCTGCTCGTGATCGCGGGCTCCCGCGATGCGCTGGCGCCGCCCGCGTCCGTGAGGCCGGTGTACGACCACAGCCGCTCGTCGGACAAGACATACCGCGAGTTCCCGCTCGGCCACATCGACTTGCTGCTCGGGCGCGATGCGCCGCAGCTGGTGTGGCCGCTGGTGAAGACCTGGCTGGGGGTGCGTGCGGAGCGAGCTCGCGTCGAAGAGCAAGCGGCCGCGCAGCTGCCGACCTAGCTCGGCTCCGAGCGCTCAGCCCGCTGCGTTCTTCTTGCCGAGCTCGCGCTCGAGCTTGCGGATCGTGCGCTTGAGCTCGCGAACCTCGGCCTTGGTGGCGAGGTTGAGGTTGTTGGCGAGCTGCTCGACGCCGGCGTCGAAGCCCTGCTGGACCTTGCCCTTGACCTCGAAGCCCTTGGAGACGGCCTTCATCACGCGCGGGTCTTGCAAGACCTTCATGACGCGCGGGTCCTGCAGCAACTTCGTTCCCTGCTTAACCAGGCTCTTCAAGCTCATCGCGCTCTCTCCTCCAGGAACGCGACTTGATAGACCTCCTGCTTGACCAAGTCAAAGCCGCGGAGGGAATCAGCGATTCGATTCGTTCGGTTCGTTCGCGGCGAGGTAGTTCAGGATCACCTCGTCGAGCGTCTTGTCGCCGAGCAGCTCTCCACCGAACAGCGAGCGCGCCGGCCGCGCGGGACGAGCCGGCGTCGGTGGCGGGGCAGCAGCCTCCGCGACCGGCGCAGCAACCTCTGCGACCTGCGCGCCATCCACCTTCTCCACGACCGCGCTGTTGTCCGAGCCGTCCTCGTCGTACGCACCGTCGCGCAAGGCGATGAACATCGCCTTGTGCTGGCCCTGCATCAGCTTCTTCACCTGATCGGGCAGGCCCTCGCTGCCCACGCGCTCGGCGTAGCTGGTCTTCTTCGACGCGACGATCCGGCCTCCATCCGCGAACAAATGCGTGATCACATGCGGATGATCGATGCCCGAGTCCTCGGTCTGAATATGATACAGCTTGCCCTTGTGACGGACGTTCGTGTTGTAGCCGAGTAGGGGAGCGCGAAAGGCCATGGTGGCGCCCTTCGAGGGTACCACGGCCTTCGCCAAATTCAGCGCCGCACGTATCGACAGGAGACTGCGTGACCCTTGAAGCTCGTACGAGCGCTCCGAAAATGAGCTCGCTCCCCAAATCACGACCGCTGCTCGTGCGCGAAGGTGCGCGTTACACCTGCTTTGGCGACGGTCTCTGCTGCACCGACATCCACGCACTCGGCCCGGTCACCCGCAAGGAAAAGGCCGAGGTCGAGCTGCTCGAGCCCGGCGCCCTGGTCCGCCACAAGGACCTCGGCCAGCCGGTGTTCAAGGTCGACGAGGACACCCATGCCTGCGTGCTGCGGTCGACGCGCGGCTGCGAGCTGCACGCCCGGCACGGCGCGGAGGCCAAGCCGGCCGGCTGCATCCGCTTCCCGTACGGCCTGATCGCGACCCCGGAGGGCGGCCGCATCACGACCGAGCACCGCTGTCCGTGCCGCACGCTCGGCGCCCGCCCGCCGCTCTCGGTCGACGACGCACTCGGCTCGCTGGTCGACTCGATCGGCCGCCTTTCCCCCAACGGCCGCGTCGGCCCGCGCGTGCAGATCGCGGACGGCAAGACGCTCGCCTTTGCGCGCTATCGCGCCGTCGAGGCGCAGATGATCGGCACGCTGTTGCTCGGGGCGGACCCGCTCCAGGTCTTCGACGTCAAGCCATTCGGCAAGCTCGAGGACGTGAAGTGGAAGAAGATCGTGCCCGAGCTGAAGGAAGACCGCGACGGCTCGGCCTACGGCGAGGCGCTGATGTGGTTCGGCGAGGCGCTGGTCGCGCTGCTCGACGACGACAAGCTGAAGCTGGGCGAGCGCCCGTGGCAGGCCTCGTTCGATCGCGCCGAGGCGCGCAGCCCGATCGTGGAGTCGTACCAGGCCGTGCTCAACGACTGGCTGGCGGACCTGTTGTGGTCGATGGACTGGGTGTTCTCGACCCGCTCGTTCCACGCCGGTCGCCGTGAGCTGGCCACGCTCTACTGCATCGCGCTGACCATCACCAAGCGCCTGATCCGCGCGAAGGTGCGCGGCGATCGCGCGGCCGCGGAGGCGATCACGATCGTCGAGCTCGCGCGCCAGTCGGGCGCCTGGGAGAAGGTCCAGCTCGCGTTGTGACGCGGCTGGCCTGGCTGGGCATCGGGTCGTGCGCGCTGGCCGTGATGATCACGGCACGCCTGCTGACGCCCGATCCCAGCGGCCACGGCACCCACCTGGCGCTCGGCCTGCCGCCGTGCGGCTTCCTTTCCTGGACCGGCCTGCCGTGTCCGACCTGTGGTCTGACCACCGCCTTCGCGCTGCTGGCGCGCGGGGAGATCCTGGGCGCGCTACGCGTGCACCCGATGAGTGTGCCGCTGTTCCTGGCTTGCGTGTTCGCGTCCGTGACGGCCGCGACGGGCGTGGTGCGCGGAGACTCGGTGCGGGCGCGCGTGGATGCGCTGCGCGCGGACCGCTGGTCGCTGCTGCTCGTCGTCAGTTTACTCACGACGTGGCTCGCGACGTTGACCTCGAGGTTGTGAAACGTTCCCTCCGTGTTTCGCGCGCGTTCGCAGTCGACGCGCGCGCAGGAGATCCAGGGCGGAGGTGCGTTTCGAAGGTTACGCTGCAACCACCCCATGCTGATCCGAGTTGGCTACGAGTTGGTCTACAGCTGCCCGCAGCCCACGCCCATGGTGTTGACGCTGAACATTCACTACTCGCGCGCGAACGACCTGGTGAAGCCCGACACGCTCGACATCACGCCCGCGACTCCCGTCGCGACGTACCGCGACTCGTTTGGAAACTGGTGCGTGCGCACGGTCTTGCCCGTAGGCGTCACCCGGCTGCATGCCGACGCGATCGTGCGCGACAGCGGGTACCCGGAGGCCGTTCCGCAGCACCAGACTCCGCAGATCGCCGTGCAGGCCCTGCCCGAGGACACGCTGCTCTACCTGCTCGGCAGCCGCTATTGCGACATCGAGCTGCTCAACGACACCGCCTGGAGCCTGTTCGGCGGCACGCCGCTCGGCTACCCACGCGTGCAGGCGGTCTGCGACTACGTGCACCGGCACGTCAGGTTCGGCTACGAGTTCGCGAGCCCGACCCGGACCGCGTTCCAGACCTGGCAGGAAGGGCGCGGCGTGTGCCGCGACTACGCGCACCTGGCGATCGCGTTCCTGCGCTGCCTCAACATCCCGGCCCGCTACTGCACCGGCTACCTGGGCGACATCGGCGTGCCGATCGTCGACGCGCCGATGGACTTCGCGGCCTGCATCGAGGTCTACCTCGGCGATCGCTGGTGGACGTTCGACCCGCGCAACAACCAGGCGCGCATCGGGCGCGTCCTGATCGCGCGCGGCCGCGACGCCGCCGACGTGGCGCTCAGCACCAGCTTCGGCCCGAACACGCTGCAGAGCTTCTTCGTCGTGGCCGAGGAGACGACGAACTAGCCTTCGGTCTCGACGTCTTCGCCGCCGGCGAGGTCGAACTGCTGCAGCTTGCGGATCAGGTTGCGCCGGCTGACGCCGAGCGCCTGCGCGGCGCGCGTGCGGTTGCCGTTCACCTTGTTGAGCGCACGCTCGATGATCTGACGCTCCACACGCTCCAGCGCGGCTTGCAGCGGCTCATCCACGGGCTCGACCTGCGGCTCGCCGGGCTGCGCCGACGTGGGCTCGTCCGGGATGATGCTCTCGCGCGGGGCGACCGCGCTCAGCGTGCGGCTCAGGTGCTCGGGCCCGATCACACGCTCGTCGCCCGACAGCACCCAGATGCGCTCCATCTCGTTCTGCAGCTCGCGCACGTTGCCCGGCCAGCGATGCGCCTTGAGCTTCTCGAACGTGAGCGGATCGAGCGTCTTTTGCCTGCCGTTGCGCTCGCCGAGCCGCTGCAGGAACCACTCGATCAAGCGCGGCAGATCTTCGCCGCGCTCGCGCAGCGGCGGCGTGCGCAGCGCGACCACGTGCAGGCGGTAGTAGAGATCCTCGCGGAAGCGGCCGCTCTTCACCATCGCCGCCAGATCGCGGTTGGTGGCGGCGATGATGCGCACGTCGACCTTCTTGGTCTGCGTGCCACCGACCGGCAGGAACGTGCCCTCTTGCAGCACGCGCAGCAATTTCACTTGCAGGGCCGGCGTCATGTCGCCGACCTCGTCGAGCAAGAAGGTTCCGCCGTCGGCCTCTTCGAACAGGCCGCGCTTGTCGAAGCTGGCGCCGGTGAACGCGCCGCGGCGATGTCCGAACAGCTCGCTCTCCAGCAGGTTGTCGTTGAACGCGCTGCAGTTGGCGGACACGAGCGGACCCGAGGCGCGTGGGGAGCCCTGGTGGATCGCCTTCGCGACCAGCTCCTTGCCGGTGCCGTTCTCGCCGGTGATCAGCACCGTGGCCTGCGTGGCCGCGACCTTCTCGATCATGCGAAACAGCGCCTGCATCGAGGGGCTCTTGCCGACGATGCCGCGGTAGCTCGGGCCGAGCTCCTTGGGTGGTGCGGCCACCGTCAGCTCCTGCTTCACCACGTCGAGCACGCGCGTGAGATCGATGCTGCGGCCGGCGGCCGGTGTGAGGGCGACCTCGAGGCGACTTCCGTCCGCGAGCGTGATCGCTGCGCGTTGGGTCTTGTCGCTCGCTTCAGTCATGGTCCTGCTGCTCGTCTCGAGTCGAGGTGCTGTGGCCGTGGCGAGCCGTGTCGTCATGTAGCACATCCGTTTCTGCGGCGAGCGTGCTGAGCCCGAAACGGGCTTCTCGGTCGGTGCCGTGCGCTACCGCATGGCGAGCGGCGACGACGGCCAGGATTTGATCCACGCGCTCGGCGTCGAGGACATCCTCCGCGCGCGGTTCGGCGGCATCGTAGTTCAGCGGGCACCAGGTGAGATCCCCCTTGTCCGTGCGGCGTGCGATGGCGTCACTCGGAATCAATCCGAACGGGTACCGGAGCGCGTGCCCTTGCGTTCGACACACTAGCGGCCGCGCGTCGTAGATGCTGCAGCGATCCCCTGCATCGAGCATCGCACAGCGCGGATCGTTGGCCTCGTTTGCAGCGCGTGCGAGCTCCCGTTGCCCACGTTGGCGCACGTCGACACGCTTCTCCGGCGGCAGCGCCGCGAGCGCGGCACGGACTTCGTCCGCCTCGACGGCGCTCACCGTGAGCCACGTATGGCAACAGGCAGCGCAACCTTCACTGCACCGGAAGTCGCTCCGCCGCCGCTGAAACGTGGCCTCGGTAAAGGCCTCTACCTTGGCAATCAGCGCTCGGTACTCACTCACCATCTGCGAACGATTACAGCACACGTGGTGCTAACCTGCCGTGCGGATGGATCTCGTCTACTTCATCGTGTTGGTGGGCGTCCTGATCTTCGTGCACGAGTCGGGGCACTTCGTGTGGGCGAAGCTGTTCGGCGTTCGCGTCCTCACTTTCAGCCTCGGGTTCGGACCGCGCGTGGCCGGCTTCACGCGCGGCGGCACCGACTACGTGATCGCGGCGCTGCCGCTCGGTGGCTACGTGCGCATGCTGGGCGAGAACCCGCACGAGCAAGTGCGCGTCGAGGACGAGCCGCAGGCCTTCCACACGCAGCCTGTCTGGCGGCGGGTGGTGATCGTGTTCGCCGGCCCGCTGATGAACCTGCTGTTCCCGCTCGGGCTGTACTTCTTCGTGTTCCTCGGCCACGAGACGCTGTCGCCCGCGATCATCGGCGACGTGTTCCCCGGCCAGCCGGCGGACGGCAAGCTCATCCCCGGCGATCGCATCACCGCGATCGATGGCGAGCCCGTGCAGACGTTCTACGACCTCACGCGGATCGTCGGCGACAAGGCGGGCCAGACGCTGCGCTTCGAGCTGGAGCGCGACGGCGCGGCGCTGAACGTGCCGATCACGCCGGTGGCCAAGCGCGTCGAGCGGCCGCTCGACCTCTCGGAGGAGGTGGGCCGGATCGGGATCTCGGTGAACCAGCCGATCTCGATCGTGGGGCTCACGCGCAAGGATGCGCCCGCGAACGAGGCCGGCATCGAGAGCTTCGACTGGGTGGTGTCCGCGGCGGGCAAGCGCGTGGACCGCTGGGGGGAGCTGGAGCGCGTGCTCTCGAGCAACCGCGGCTCGCTGGTGCCGATCACCGTGCTGCGGCCGACGCCCGTCGAGGGACCGCTCGGCGTGCTCGGCGTAGGCGTGTACGCGCCGCGCGTGGCCACGCTGATGCCGCGGCCCGGTACGGCGCCGGGCGGCGAGCGCGCGGGCCTGGAGGCGGGCGACCTCTACGTGAGCAAGGTGATCCCGGGCTCGCCCGAGGCGCAGGCGGGCATGCTCGCGGGCGATCGCCTGATCTCGCTCGACGGCAAGCCGATCCGTCACTTCACCTCGTTCCTCGAGGACCTGGAGGCGGCGGGCGGCGCCACGCGCTCGCTGGTCGTACGGCGGGACGGGGAGCTGGTCACGCTGCGCTACTCACTCGCGCAGGCGCGCGGCGACGACTACGAGACGCGCGATCGCTACACCGTGGGCCTGCGCCGCTGGCAGCCGACCATCCCGTTCGCCGAGGTGCCCAACCCGCGGCCGCTGCAGTACGCGTTCGACGAAGCGTGGCGGGCGACGACGGAGGTGGTCGAGCTGACCGCGACCTCGTTCGTGCGCCTGTTCCAGGGCCGGCTGAGCATGAAGTCGATCGGCGGACCGCTGACGATCTTCGACGCGGCTGGGGAGGCAGCGCGCGAGGGCGCGATGAACTATCTCTTCCTGATGGGCTTCATCAGCGTGAACCTCGGGCTGATCAACCTGATGCCCATCCCGCTGCTCGACGGCGGGCACCTGTTGTTTTTCTTGATCGAGCTGGTCACGCGCAAGCCGCTCAGTGCGCGCTTGCGCGAGTACGCCTCGCTCGCCGGGTTGACGATTTTGATCCTGTTGATGGTCTTTGCGTTCAAGAACGACGTCGAGCGGCAGTGGCCGCACATCTTCCAGAGCGCGAGCGGCGTAGAATGAAGCAGAAAGAACGTGCGCCTGCGGGCGCGCGCGGCGTCGCCACGGTCGTGCTGCATCGTGTCGCGACCGATGCGGCGTTCGCCACGCCCACGCTGGATGCGGAGATCCGCGCGGCCGGCCTGGACTCGCGCGACGCGCGGCTGGCCACGCAGATCGTATACGGCGCGCTGCGTATGCTTCCTGACATCGACGCCCGGCTCGACGCGCAGCTCGCGCGCGGGCGACCCGATCCCTACACGTTTGCGGCGCTGCGCGGGGCCACCTACCAGGCGCTCGCGCTCGGGCGTGTGCCTTCGTTCGCGATCGTGCAGGAGACGGTCGCGCTGGTAAAGGCCAAGCGCGGGGAGGGCCTCGGCAAGCTCACCAACGCGGTGCTGCGGCGGATCGTCGCCGACCGTCCGGCGGAGCCTTCGATCGATCACCCGCTGCGCGTGCCGGCGTGGGTGGAAGCGAGCCTGCGCGCCGGGCTGGGCGAAGAGCGCACGCTCGCGTTTTTGGCGCATGCCGAGCGCACGCCGCAGATGGCGCTGCGCGTACGCGGCGATCGAGACGCGTTGTTGGCGCGGCTGCGCGAGGCCGAGCCCGAGGCCTCGTTGAGCGCGAGCGAGCTGTCGCCGGACGTGATCCTCGCCTGGGGCGTCGGCGATCCGCGCAAGCTTCCCGGCTACGAGGAGGGCGCGTTCGCGGTGCAGGACGAAGGCGCGGGCCTGGTCGCCAAGCTGGTCGACGTGCAGCCCGGCGAGCGGGTGCTCGACGCCTGTGCGGGCCGCGGCGGCAAGACGCTGCAGCTGATGGAGCACGCGGCACACGTGACCGCGGTCGACATCCACGCGCGCAAGCTGGAGCTGCTGGACGCGGAGCGCGCGCGGCTCGGCTTCGCGGCCGATCGGGTCAGCACGGAGACGATCGATCTCTCGGTCGGGGATGGCGGCCTCGAGAAGTTCGACCGCGTGTTGGTCGACGCCCCGTGCACCGGGCTCGGCACGCTGCGCCGCCGACCCGAGCTGTTGCTGCGGCTCGGACCTCAGGATCCGGCCCGGATGGCGAACCTGCAGGAGCGCATCCTGCAGCGCGCGGCGAGCCTGGTGAAGCCGGGCGGCACGCTGGTTTTTGCGGTGTGTTCCGGCACCCCAGAAGAGGGGCAGAAGGTCGCGGCGGCATTCGAGGCGCGCCACCCGAGCGCGCGCCGGCTGCTCGAATCCGTGCCGCGAGTTTCCATGTCGTGTGACGGAGATGGCGTGTTCCGCATCGGCCCGTGGCTGGGCCGTGAGGGAAGCTGTCCCGATGTGTACCAGGTTGTGCGGTGGAAGATGGTTGACAGCCACGAACCCCGCGTCTAGATTCCGCCCCGCCTGAAAGCAACGGGGCGTAGCGCAGCCTGGTAGCGCGCACGGTTCGGGACCGTGAAGTCGGAGGTTCAAATCCTCTCGCCCCGACCAGTTCTCTCCTAATCCGCCAAAACCCTCTCCCGGGCCAGCACTGCCG